>DASVLM010000136.1:0-4066 GCA_036384875.1 Noviherbaspirillum sp. | reverse complement strand
TGGTCTGGCCGGCGTCGCCGCCATCCATCAGCATCGGCACGAAGCCGCTGAATACCGCGATGAAGCAGGCCAGCGCACCGAGCGTGGTGCGACGGCCGAAGCGGTCGGCGATGACGCCCGAGAGCACGATGCAACCGGCCGCGATTACCGCGCCCGCCATCTGAATTTCAAGGAACTCGCTGACCGAGCGCTGCGAATACAGCGTGATCCACGACAGCGGGAACACGGTGACGAGGTGGAACAGCGCGTAGCTGGCGAGTGCGGCGAGCGCGCCGATCAGCAGGTTACGGCCTTGCGTGCGGACCATCTCGGTGACTTCGGCCGGCTGCAGTTCGCGCGCTTCCAGCAGGCGGGCATATTCATTGGTCGATACCAGCCGCAGGCGGGCGAACAGCGCGACGACGTTGATCGCGAAGGCGACGTAGAACGGATAGCGCCAGCCCCATTCCAGGAAGTCGGCCGACGACAGGTTGGCCAGCAGGAAAGAGAACAGTCCGGCGGCGACGATGAAGCCGGTCGGCGCGCCGAGCTGGCCGAGCATGGCGTACCAGCCGCGCTTGTCTTCCGGCGCGTTCAGCGCCAGCAGCGAAGGCAGGCCGTCCCACGAGCCGCCGAGCGCGATGCCTTGCCCGATGCGCAACAGGGCTAGCAGCACGATGGCACCGAAGCCGATATGGGAATAGGTTGGCAGGAAGGCCATGCCGACCGTCGAGATGCCGAGCATGAAGAGCGCGGCGGTCAGTTTGGTTTCACGGCCGAAATGCCGCTGGATCGACATGAACAGAATGGTGCCGATCGGCCGCGCGATGAAGGCGAAAGAAAAGATCAGGAAGGCGTACAGCATGCCTTCGAGGCGTTGTTCGAACGGAAAGAACACGGAAGGGAATACCAGTACCGACGCAATCGCGTACACGAAGAAGTCGAAGTACTCGGAGGCCCGGCCGATCACGACGCCGACCGCGATTTCGCCGGGGGCGATGGTGGCATCTTCGCCGTGGTCGTGACGGGTTGCAGTTGCCCCGTCGGCAAGGTTTCCTGCGTTCATGATGCTGCTTGTCATAGGTGTCTCCTCTGTTTGACCAGATTTAGCAGGGTTTTCTCATATTCTGCACACGGGTGGGACAATATGTCCAATCGCGCAGAGTGCTTTCGGTGGGTAGAGTTCGAAATTCCTTGATCTGGGATATTGACTTCCTTCCATGCTCTCGCTCCTTACCCGCCGTAGTCGAGCCCGCAGCTGGCTCTACAGCTTGCTCCCGCCGGTTGTTGCCTTCCTGACAGGCTGCGATACCGTGGTGATGAATCCGTCCGGCGACATCGCCCGGCAGCAGGCCCATCTTGTCTGGGTGTCCACCCTGCTGATGCTGCTCATCATCGTTCCCGTCATTTTCCTCACGCTGTTTTTCGCCTGGCGTTATCGAAAAGGCAATACCAAGGCCACCTACACGCCCGACTGGGACCATTCGACCCAGCTCGAACTGGTGATCTGGGGCGCGCCGCTGCTCATCATCATCGCGCTCGGCCTGTTGACCTGGATCAGCACCCACCTGCTCGACCCGTACCGCCCGCTGACGCGCATCGATGCCGACCGTCCGGTCGCCGCCGGCACCCAGCCGCTGGAAGTGCAGGTCGTGGCGATGGACTGGAAATGGCTGTTCATCTACCCCGAGCAAGGCATTGCCACCGTCAATGAACTGGTGACGCCGGTCGACGTGCCGATCCGCTTCAAGCTGACCGCATCGAGCTACATGAATTCCTTCTACATCCCCGCGCTGGCCGGCCAGATCTACGCGATGCCGGGCATGGACACGACGCTCAATGCGGTGCTGAACAAGCCGGGCGACTATGAAGGCTTTTCGGCGAACTACAGCGGCGCTGGCTTCTCTAACATGCGCTTCAAGTATCGCGGCGTGTCGGCCGGCGAGTTCGACGACTGGGTGAAGAACGTGAAGGCGCTCGGCGGCACGCTGAACCGCAACGAATACCTCACGCTGGAAAAGCCGAGCGAGCGCGAGCCGGTGCATCGCTATGCGAAGGTCTCGCCGAAGCTGTATGACGCGGTCGTCAACCGCTGCGTCGCGCCCGGCAGCACCTGCGCCAGCGAAACCATGAAAGCCGATGCCAACCGCGTGCGCAGCGCCCTGTTCGCCAAGGCCATGGACGCGCAGACCTGCACCGCCTCGAACGCCGATCCCAAGACCGGCGCCTTCATCCCCACTTCCCGCAACAACTGATCATGCAAGACCATACCGACCTGACGAAGCTGATCTTCGGCCGCCTGAGCTGGGAGGCGATTCCTTACCATGAGCCCATCCTGATCGCCACCTTCGCGATGGTGGCATTGGGCGGCATCGCCGTCGTCGCCGGCCTCACGCGCTTCCGCCTGTGGGGCCCGCTGTGGCGCGACTGGGTGACCAGCATCGACCACAAGAAGATCGGCATCATGTACATGGTGCTCGGCCTGGTGATGCTGCTGCGCGGCTTTGCCGATGCGCTGATGATGCGCACCCAGCAGGCGATCGCCTTCGGCGACAACGCCGGCTACCTGCCGCCGCACCACTACGACCAGATCTTTACCGCGCACGGCGTGATCATGATCTTCTTCGTGGCGATGCCGTTCGTGACGGGCCTGATGAACTACGTGGTGCCGCTGCAGATTGGCGCGCGCGACGTGGCCTTCCCCTTCCTCAACAACTTCAGCTTCTGGATGACCACCTTCGGTGCCGCGCTGACGATGGTGTCGCTCTTCATCGGCGAATACGCGCGCACCGGCTGGCTGGCCTACCCGCCGCTCTCCGGCCTCGCGGGCAGTCCGGACGTGGGGGTGGATTACTACATCTGGTCCTTGCAGATCGCGGGCGTGGGAACGCTGCTGTCCGGCGTGAACCTGATCGCCACCATCGTGAAGATGCGCGCGCCCGGCATGACGATGATGAAGATGCCGGTGTTCACCTGGACGTCGCTCTGCACCAACGTGCTGATCGTCGTCACCTTCCCGGTGCTGACCGCCGTGCTGGCGATGCTGTCGGTGGACCGCGTGTTCGGCACGCACTTCTTCACCAGCGATCTCGGCGGCAATTCCATGCTGTACGTGAACCTGATCTGGATCTGGGGCCACCCCGAGGTCTACATCCTGGTGCTGCCGGTGTTCGGCGTGTTCTCGGAAATCGTTTCCACCTTCTCGGGCAAGCGCCTGTTCGGCTACACCTCGATGGTGTACGCGACGGTGGTGATCACGATCCTGTCCTACCTGGTGTGGCTGCACCACTTCTTCACCATGGGTTCGGGCGCGAGCGTGAATTCCTTCTTCGGCATCACGACGATGATCATCTCGATCCCGACCGGCGCGAAGATCTTCAACTGGCTGTTCACGATGTACCGTGGCCGCATCCGCTTCGAAGTGCCGATGCTGTGGACCATTGGCTTCATGGTGACCTTCGTCATCGGCGGCATGACGGGCGTGCTGCTGGCGGTGCCGCCGGCCGACTTCGTGCTGCACAACAGCCTGTTCCTGATCGCGCACTTCCACAACGTGATCATCGGCGGCGTGGTGTTCGGCATCTTCGCGGCGATCAACTACTGGTTCCCGAAAGCCTTCGGCTACAAGCTCGACGCGTTCTGGGGCAAGTGCTCGTTCTGGTTCTGGCTGGTCGGCTTTTACCTCGCCTTCATGCCGCTGTACGTGCTCGGCCTGATGGGCGTGACGCGCCGCATGAATCACTTCGAGGATCCGTCGCTGCAGATCTGGTTCCAGATCGCCGCGCTGGGCGCCGTGCTGATCGCCTGCGGCATCGCTTCCACTCTGATCCAGTTCTACGTCAGCTACAAGCGCCGCGACGAATTGCGCTACGTGACCGGCGACGTGTGGAACGGCCGCACGCTGGAGTGGTCCACCTCGTCGCCGCCGCCGGACTACAACTTCGCCTTCACGCCGCGCGTGTATGACAACGACACCTGGTCCGACATGAAGCGCCGCAGCTACACCCGCCCGCGCGACGGCTTCATCGCGATCCACATGCCGAAGAACACCGCGGCCGGTTTCGTGATCGCCGCGTTGTCCGCCCTG
>DASVLM010000135.1:0-2691 GCA_036384875.1 Noviherbaspirillum sp. | reverse complement strand
TTCCCACCGAAGGCGCGCCCTATGCCGAATTGCGCGACCTCGAAGAATGCGCCGGCCTGGCGCTCGGCTCACCCACACGTTTCGGAAACATGGCGGCGCCGCTGAAGTATTTCCTCGACGGTACCTCGGCCTTGTGGCTTTCAGGCGCCCTCGCGGGAAAACCTGCCTGCGTCTTCACTTCCACCGGCAGCCTGCACGGCGGGCAGGAAAGCACGCTGCTGTCGATGATGCTGCCGCTCATGCATCACGGCATGCTGCTGCTGGGCGTGCCTTATACCCATCCCGACCTGATGGCCACTACCACCGGAGGAACGCCTTACGGCGCGAGCCATTGGTCCGGCGCAAGCGGCAGCCAGCCAATATCGGACCAGACCAAGGCATTGACTGTGGCGCTCGGCAAGCGGCTGGCTGAAACTGCCTTCAAGCTGGCGGGAGCATGAACATGTCGAACAAACGCCTGCAAACCGGCCTTTACTTTGCCTCCGTGGCGAGCCTTACGCTGCTGATTGTGCTGTGCCTTGCCTGGGAACTGGTGCTTGCACCTCTGCGGCCGGGGGGCTCCTGGCTGGTATTGAAAGTCGTGCCGCTACTGTTTCCGCTGCGTGGTGTCCTCAAGCGCAATCTCTATACGATGCAATGGGCGTCGATGATGATTCTCATCTACTTCACCGAAGGCATCGTGCGCGCCACCAGCGACAAGGGCTTGTCCGCCACGCTCGGCTGGATCGAGACGGGCCTCGTTTGCGTATTCTTTTTCTCGACGATTTTATATCTGCGCCCATTCAAGAAAGCGGCAAAGCAGCTGGCGCAGCAAGCCATACAAAAAGCCTCGAAATGAACGACTTCCTGCAAGAATGCCGCGCCGCTGTCGGCGCCGCGCACGTTCTTACCGAAGACAGCGACACGGCGGGCTATCTTACCGACTGGCGACGCCGCTTTAGCGGCCGTGCTCTGGCCGTGGTGCGACCGGCATCGACCGAAGAAGTCGCTGCGGTGGTGCGCCTTTGCAACCGCTTTCGGGTACCCGTTGTTCCCCAGGGCGGCAATACCGGCCTGGTCCTCGGCAGCGTCCCGGATGAAAGCGGCTCGGCCATCGTGCTGTCGCTCACGCGCCTGAATCGCATCCGGCATATCGATGCCGTCAACAATACGATGACCGTCGAATCCGGCTGCATCCTCCAGCACGTGCAAAACGCTGCTGCCGATGCCGCCCGACTGTTTCCGCTCTCACTTGCATCAGAGGGCAGCTGCACCATCGGCGGCAACCTGTCAACCAATGCCGGCGGCACCGCGGTACTCCGCTACGGCAACACGCGCGAGCTGTGCCTGGGGCTCGAGGTGGTGACGGCGCAGGGAGATATCTGGAGCGGATTGCGCGGACTGCGCAAGGACAATACCGGCTACGACTTGCGCGATCTTTACATCGGCGCCGAAGGCACACTCGGCATCATCACGGCCGCAGTGCTGAAGCTCTATCCGCAGCCCAAAGCCCAATGCACGGCGCTCGCGGCAATGCGGTCGCCGGAAGACGCACTCGCGCTGCTGTCGCTTGCACAGGAGCGCTGTGGATCGTTCCTGACCGGGTTCGAGCTGATGTCCGATTTTTGCCTGCAACTGGTATCGAAGCATTTTTCGCAAATGCGTCCGCCTTTCGCGCAAGCGCACCCACAGTATGTGTTGCTGGAGCTGTCTGACAGCGAATCGGAAGAACACGCGAATGCGATGCTCGAATCGGTCATCGGGGAAGCGCTCGACCGCGGTTTGCTGCTCGATGCCGTTATCGCATCGTCACTCGCGCAATCGAAGGGCCTATGGAACCTGCGCGAACATATTTCGCTGGCGCAGGCGGAAGAAGGCAAGAACATCAAGCACGATGTATCCGTGCCGATCTCGCGCATCGCAACCTTCATCCGCGAAACCGATGCCCTGTTGCGGGAGGCCTTCCCGGGTTGCCGCATGGTGACCTTCGGCCATCTCGGGGATGGCAATCTGCATTACAACGTATCTCCACCGGAAGACGAGTCTCCCGATGCGTTCATCACGCATCAAGAAAAAATCAACCGCGTTGTACACGACAGCGTGCACCGCTTCGGCGGCTCGATTTCCGCAGAACACGGCCTCGGCGCGCTCAAACGAGAGGAAATCCGGCATTACAAATCAGAAGTTGAACTCGGACTCATGCGTACGATAAAACAGGCACTCGATCCGCTGGGAATCATGAATCCCGGGAAGGTCATATGAAGCGGATATATGCTTTGCTGGCAATTGCAGTAGCAGCAAACCTCCCCGGTACAGCGTTTGCCATTTACAAGTGCGAAGCGAATGGCGCAGTTACTTACAGCGACGCGCCCTGCCCGGGTGGAAAGCAGCTTGACATCGCAACTGCTCCCGAAGCCGACTCGGCCGACGCTGTACGCCGCGCTGCGCGTGAAAAGCGAGTGCTGGCCCAACTGGAAAGCGAGAGGCGAAAACAGGAACAAAAGGAGGAAAAGGCAATTAAGAAGTCGGCCCGTATCCGCGCCGCGCTGGAACGTAAATGCGCCACTCTCGACAGGCGCCGGAAATGGGCTGCGGAAGACGCCGCCTCGGCTGCTGGAAAATCAGCCGAGAAGGTCAAACGCAAGGCACATCGCGCGGAAGAACTCTTCGAAGCGGAATGCAAAGGCATAAAACCGGCGTAAGACCGGCTTG
>DASVLM010000134.1:0-7052 GCA_036384875.1 Noviherbaspirillum sp. | reverse complement strand
CAGGCGGTGTTGCCCTTGCCGTCCGAACCGAAGGCGATACCCACATCGACGTAGACGTTGGTCATCGACAGGCGGTGATAAACGGTGTCGAGCAGGCTGCTCACGCAGTTCGCGCCGGTGATGGTCGTGCTGCCGGTCGTGTAGTAAGCCGCGCCGTCTTCGCCGACTTCGGTACCGGTGTAGCCAGCCGCTGCGGTACGGGCACCCACGGTTGCGCCGGTGTAGTCGGGGTTGGTCGAGGTTTCCGAGTGGAAGTTCGACATCGAGCCGTTCGACACATTCGCCAGCAGGTACTTCAGGTGATTCGCGGCGGCGGTATCCAGTGCGGGGTTCTGCGTCAGCAGGCCAGCGCCCATCGGCAGGCGGGCTTGGTTCAGGCCGGTGTAGATCGTCAGGTTGTCACCCGAATAGGTCGTCGGCGTCGGCGTCGTCACGGCGGGTTCCCAACCGCTGGCCGCAGGAGTCGGCGTGGGCGTCGGGGTAGGCGTGGGAGTCGGCGTCGGCGTAGGAGTCGGCGTCGGGGTGGGCGTGGTCGAACCGCCACCACCGCCACCGCAAGCGGCCAAAGCGAGAGACATGGCAGCGACCGACAAAATATGCTTCGAGTTCATATTGACCCTTTTCCCTGTTGTTAAAGCGCGCGCTGCGCCAATTGGTTGATGTGCTCCGTAAGAGCGTCGACAATTTCGCGGAATCGAGTGTTCCGCCGCCGATGCCGCACTAACGCATACAAAGGCGGAGCCACAAGTAGAAAGAAACCAAAGAGCGCGATGACCAGGACCAGCGTTTCGCCCCGGTCATGCGCGCCAGGCGGAGTTGGCAATGCGGCGATCAAAATGCCGAAGAACGCCTGCACCGGCTGGCTCCTGATAAATGCTTTCATCGTCGGAGCGCCCGCCGTGAAGCAAAACGCCGCCGCAAAGCCGATAGCCATCCAGCCAGCGACCGCAAGGACAAACGTGCCCAACCAAGACGAGCTTCGAAACAGACATGCATGCACGCACCAGTTCAAATCGGCCATCGGGTGCCAATACCCGGTGGAATGATTTACAAGCGCTACGTTCATGCCTACAGAGCCACTAGACAGCGTGATCACAGTGACACGCTGCCCACTAGTGACCGGAATCGTTCTGCCCGAATAACGGCATTGCACGTCTTGACCTGACTTCAGCCGCAGCCAAAATTCCTGTTGTTCGGTGGTTTGGCTTAACAGCTCAGGCAACCGTAGCTCACCAGTCGCACGGTTAACCGAGCCTAGCCCTGCCCAAGACGTTTTGCTTTCAGACCATCGCTGATTCGCAATGATCTCTCCGCCGTAGCCCAAAAGTTCGACCGCCTTCCCGGCAAGGGCAAATCGGTCGGAAATGACATTGACGGTTTTCAAGTGCGCGGTCCGGGCCGACAATGCCGCCCCGATCTCCCTGGAAGCAAAAAATAATGTATTGACTTAACGTAAAAAGGCAACTCTTATCGTAGCACATTATTTATCAAATCAGGTTAACGCTTAACAATTTACGTTAACCACGAAAAAGCCGACCTCGCCCACAACCGTTGAAAATATCAGGAAGCGCCTGGGTCAAAATATCGCTCAAGCCAGGAAAGATAAGGGATGGATGCAGGCGGAGCTGGCAGAGCGGCTTGGAATGGAGCCAGTGTCACTGTCCCGGATTGAAACCGGGAACAGCTTGCCCGGCATCGAGCGCGTAATCGAGATTGCGGGCGTGCTGGATGTGAGCTTTTACCAGCTCTTTGATGGAATCAGCCAAAACCTCACCGACCAGGCCGCAGAAATCGGCGGCTGCATAAAGCGCCTCAGCCCGGCAGATCGCACCCTGGTAGTCACCCTCGTCAAGCAGTTGACCGAGCGGCTGGCGAAGAAGTAAGTTCGGCAACATTTTTCCCGTCTACTGCCTTACAGGGCATTCTTCTTCAATCAAATCAGACGACGTCAGGCCGGTTCATATTTTGACCGTTCAGCACTCGGCTCGCTTAGGCCCGTTGACCGATATCACGCGCCGACTCATCGACATCACCGGCAATTGGGTGTAACGACGTCAGCCCGATCCGATATTCATAGGCATGGGAGCGGGCAAAAAATCGCAAAACCTCTTTAAATACCGAGGTTTTCGCGGTTTTTAGCGCGCTTGACAACCTGATTTGCATGGCAAGATGAAGATGCTACTTACGGCAATCATCAGGGAGAACACTCAGTATGTTAGACACTCTTACCACCATCTTTTCCGACTACCATTTTGGTCAACTTCTTGGATTGGGGACTGCGGCGACTCTCGTCGCGTGGTTGATCATTTGGTATCGGTCGAAATCTACTTATCTTCCTCTACGCTCATTCCTGGCACGTTTCGCAGGGTTGAAGAGCAACGACGCGACAGTCCTCGGTAAGCACCTACACGAGCACGAGGCTTATGTCATATGGGTAACAAAAACGGGTGTTCGACATGCCCGAACACCGAGTCAGGCGAAGCGAATCGCAAAATGGACGACGGACAATGACGAAAACGTCGAAGATGTCGCCGCATGCGGCACCTTCTTCAATTGCACAGACATCGGTCCGAATAAGAATCTACCTCCCAAATGGAGTGCGCGGTCGGCCCTCGCACTTGCAATGGTTTTTTTCCTGTTTACTGCATTTACAGGCGTACTAGTCGCGGTTGATGGTGCTGTAGTCCAAGCAAACCAGACTTCGCATTGGTTCGTCTTGTGGAAAGACAAATTTAAGCCTGTACTCGGCGCTAGCGTCCCAATCGAGCAATGCAAAGAAAAGTCAGAGGACCTGGCTAAGGAAAAAAATCTATCGCCTGTCGATGTTGCGGCGGTGTGCAAATACGCCGCTGATCCAAAATACGCGACGCATATTGATGCCTCCGTCATTGATCAACGATTTGCATTTTCTCCTGCCGTGTTCGCCTTCAGTTGTATGCTTTTGATGTTCTTGCGATATGGGACACAAGTATTCGCAGCACATGATATGACTGATCGTTTAGCGGCGCGAAAAGCTTCTGCTCCAAAACGCAACACCAAGCCGCGAACCGCCGCCGTTAACAAGAAAGCGAAAGCCACAACCACGACGGGAAGCCGCAGCAAGCAAGCATCTATGCAAAAGAAATCCGCTTCGCAAGATCAAGCCTGATATGGGTTGACTACAATGCCGGGCTGCGTCGCCTGTAAGAATTGACAGGTAACGCACTCGGCATCGCGATGTACCATGACAGATTTTATATTTGCCGATTTCGCCTTGAAAAACATTTCCGATTTTTGCATCCGCAATTTGGATGACGACGACCATTTTTGGCGCGTGGACTGGTTCGGGCAGATCGGGTACCCCGCAGAAATCAAAGCGGCAAGTCAGCCACACATCGAAGTCCAATTCTCCAAAATGTCCGGCGACACCACCAATCTCCAGTCGTCGTTCAATATCTCCGAAAATCAATGGCCTGTCACGAAGACGATAAGGCTACCAGTGGGAATGCTGACGATGCTTCAGATCGGAGACGTTTGGCATCGAGGGAGGCATTTCGCCAGCCCAGAAAAGGAGACCGTCGCCAGCAAGGGGCTGGCGATCACACGCGAAACAGCGATCATCATAAAGGCAGGTCTAAGCAAAGAGAACCAAGCTGGCGAAGAATCGTTTTATCTACCGATCCGACATCATCCGTTTCACGCACGGCACACGCATTCGTATTGCGTGCTCGTCGAAACAGGCGGTGTCCGCATTGTGATACCTGCACCTGAATTGATCCGATTCTACTTTGGTTCCTCCAGCAAATTGCTTTCGCGCCTATTCGATGGCCCCTTCGCTTCTGAAAATTTTTGGCAACGAATCGATAACTCATTACCGCACACGCCGACGATTCACCTTGCACCTGGCATACCCGGCCAATCGGCCGCTGACGTCGCGCGGCTCGCATTGTCGCGACGCGCCAAAGATGCCGGAGCATTGATCAGCGGCTCATGTATGGCTGCGAAGGTGAACGGGCATCCGCTCTATCCCAAGATGATCTTCCCTTTCATTGGGGAGACCGACCTTATCGTTGCTGGAGAATGGATGCCTTTCGATGATCAAGACAGAGGGATATTCCTCGCGTTCAAGATACTGTCGTGCTCACATCCATTCCCATTTTCAAAGCTGTACTACACCTCAGAGCGCAAGTCGATGTCCAACTCGCGCAACAGCACTGCCCCGACCGTTCCAAATCAAGACGCAGTCAATAAGCGTTATACCAAGGCCAAGAACGATTCGGGAGTAATAACCGAGGAGGAACCAGACAAACACAAAGCTCCAAGACTGGTCGGCGCGGCAGCAACTACTGACGCCTTTCCCGATCTGAAAGAGAAGCGCGTCGCCAAGATAGACCCCGAACATGTTCCCACAGTAATTGTGCCGTTGTCTGGACAAGCCATCATTGTTGGTTCATCTGTCGGCGACTCCGGCGCAAACATTTCCATCGCCCCCATCGATGTGGTGATTAATGATTGCGCAGCATTTGGATCGAACAGCCACAGCCGTCCCGCCGACATACATGTCGCCGTGTTTTTGGAGTTGATAGCCAAGCTTGCAAAGCTCGACACCATCCGTTCGGTCGATATCGTGCCCCTGCACCCTCGCCAGCGCCGCGATTATCTATCGCCCATGCCTAACATTGTCGACGAGGATGGCGTCATCCATCCATCATGCTTTGTCAACCGGGCGAACGGGAAAAGTGAAAAAACGCGCCGTCGAAAAATATCGATTGCCCGCATGCGGGACGGCGACGTGACACAATTCCTACTGATCCCGGAGCCTTGCCATGCAACGCCCGTTTCCATCGATATGCACCTGCTTACGGACCAGCTAAGTGCAATTCACACAATCGTCGAAGTGCAAAAAGTCATTTCGCAACAATTTTCAAGGTGTCCAGGGCCGGGGAGACGCCTCGAACTTACGGAAAGCATTTCGTCAATGCACTGGAGCGCACAAGCGGACGATTCCGTGGCTTCTGTCGAATCTGTCGCAAATTACTTTTTGACCCAATATGAACAGACCCGCCATCCAGAACTCTGGCATACTGAAAATATGCTGCATGATTGATCGCATTCCCACATATTAAAATTGAAGAGGTCATCTTATGGATGGAGAATTTTCCGTACACACAATTTCCCCGTCTTCGCCCCGATTCTTCGGCGAACCTCTGATTATTGTCGGTGCGTCCAAGGGGCAAGGAAGTCGTTACAACGGCGAATGTTATGTCTTGCTTGAACGCTCCGCCAAGACGCTTTACCAAATCGACATTTCCATCAACTCGGCTGCAATGCCCAAAGACACCGTCGCAGTCGATTTGGCTTTTGCCCTTGATACCGCGCTCGGTGCTGGAAAGGCAGAGATTGCAGATATTCTCCATTCTCGCTTTCAAGAAACGGAGGATTGGAATCTCTTCGCAAGGCCCTTCGAATATCAAGAGGTGGAAAAGACTCATCTCGTTCAGCTTTGGATGATGAACAAGTGGCAAAAGGAAATTCGAACAATTTGTGAAACGTGCAAATGCGAGGCGCTAGTTGATTGGCTCGTTACGGTAATGCAGGTCCCCACAATTGCGATTTCACGCCCCGGTCAGCAATAACACTATTCGATAAGACGAAACCGCTGAAGCCCGAGTTCGATCAGCCAAAAAGTAGGTGGCCGTTGTGCGCGCCATTCAAGCATGCCGCGTTGGGCCAGCCAAGCTTCAATGGCTGGCCCCCTAAATTCGTTCGACTTCTTCCAGAAGGTTTCCCTAAGAGGAAAACGATGCGAAATATCGTCCATCTCAATATCGACATGTGTCCAAGTTACCGGGAAGTGCGCCAGACGTTCAGCCTTGGAGCCGGACACTCGCAAGCCATAGGCCATCGCTGCGCCTGGAAACTTACAGGCGGAAACGGAAATACCTTCCTTGGCATCGTTCCACTTTCTGGGAATAGGCAGCGAGTCCGTCTCCCATAGCGATCTGATCGGCTGGAGGGCCAATCGCTGAATCATATGCCGCTTCAGCCAGTCCGTTTTTATCTCGTCCTCTTCCGCCTCTTCCAGCAATTGGCGCATTGCCGCACGCTCCTCCGGCCCGGGGCCGACTGGTTTAACAGACAATGGACTCGCGCCGCTGGAGAACCAATACGGGAGATCGGTATTTAGATTAATCAATTCGGAATGCCGGACCTTGGCTTCCCTGCACACCCGCAAAAAGCGTTCCGGCCACTCCTGCAGCAACCAGGTAGCTACCTGGAGAATGGCGTTGCGCTCCGCCACGCTGTAATAGTCGAATGGCACCTGGTGGCGAATCGTAAACCATACCGATCCAGGATGGGCGTTTTCAACAACGGACAATACTTTCCGCATGGACTTGGTTGAAAGGAGGCGCGTGACCAGGTGATGGAGGGCATCGAAATATTGCGGAGAGTACTGAAATGTCTGCCCTTCAAGGAAGGTCCATCCGAAATCCAGGAAGCAAAGCTGCTCCCACATCGCGTTCCACACTCTGTAGTCGAAAATCGGCACCGCATAACAAGCGCCCCGCTTCAAGTCGAAACCGCATTTTGTACAGAAGCTCAGCGATTCGATGTTGGAATCCCTTTTGCTTCCCATCTCCTGCCTGTGGAAAACGACAGGCGCTCGGCATGAGGGACAGCAATCATGCAGCAATACATGATGCAAATCACAAAACGTTGCGAGCGATGTTCGCCAGACCTTGCGAAAATAGGGCTGCCTGTCAGTACCGAGGCAGCGCGGGCAAAACTGCATGCCGTTCAACAAGCGCTTCCGATGATATATGCCAGCAGGCAAAATCCAATCGGAATTACCGTTGCTATTCAGCGACCGGAAAAGAACACCCTCGTAGCTATGCAAGCACGTTTCGCGCGCCGCATCCAGCGTTGTTCCGCATGCGGTCGCAACCTCAGTCAAGGTCTGATCGTCAATGGAGCGGTCGATATCCCTGGTCCAAATTTGCTTGTGCTTCCCCCATAGCTGCACTTCCAACGTGCGCAGCTTGAACGAATTTTCCTGGGCAATGCGGCAGTAC
>DASVLM010000133.1:0-3712 GCA_036384875.1 Noviherbaspirillum sp. | reverse complement strand
GAAGCTGCGCACCGTGTCGGGCGAGCCGACAGCGGAGCAGGAAAGCACATGCTGCAACAGGTAGCGCTTCTGGTCGTCAATGGATGCCCAATATCCCTGCATCGGCTTCGGCAGGCGCGTCGGACGACCGCTGCGCAGGTTGACGATGGCTCGCTGCAGGGACGATGCGAGAAAGTCGGCTTCGTCGTCGGTGGGTGCGGCGATGACATTGCAACCCAGCATGACATAGGGTTTGTCGAGATGCCGCGACGGCCGGAAGTTTGCCCGGTACAGCGAGAGCGCCGGCAGCAGTTGTTCCGGCGCGAAGTGCGAGGCGAATGCGTAAGGCAAGCCGAGCGAGGCAGCCAGTTGCGCGCCGAACAGGCTCGAACCGAGTATCCACACCGGCACATTCAGTCCTGCACCGGGAACGGCCGTGATCTTCGCGCCGGCCGGCGGCGCAAAGTATTCCATCAATTCCACCACGTCGCGCGGAAATTCGTCCGCATCCGATGTGAGGTTGCGTCGCAGTGCGCGCGCCGTCGCCGGGTCAGAACCCGGCGCCCTGCCCAAGCCAAGGTCGATGCGGCCGGGATAAAGCGATTCAAGCGTGCCGAACTGTTCCGCAATCACCAGCGGAGAATGATTCGGCAGCATGATGCCACCCGCGCCCACGCGTATCGTCGACGTGCCGCCGGCAACATGCCCGATCAATACTGCCGTCGCGGCACTGGCGACACCTGGCATGCCGTGATGCTCCGCGAGCCAGTAGCGCCGATAACCCCAGCGCTCGGCGTGGCGGGCAAGATCCAGCGTATTGCGGAACGAGAGTGCGGCATCGCCGCCCTCCACGATGGGCGAAAGGTCGAGTACGGAGAATGGAATCATGTCGGCGCAGCAAAATGCAATGGACGATTGCCGCAGTCCTGTTGCAAGAAAACTTACTGCGGCGTTGGTCCATCATACGCGTTCACGCCTGGACGCGCAGAGCGCCGGCGCGGAACCATCTGCATCGCCGTAGTCCCTAATCAAGAGGGCATCAATGGCGATGCCATGTTCAATCCATGAGTTGGAGGTACATCATGATTCGCCGGATTTTTCCCGCCGCGTGCACGCTTGCACTGCTTGCAGCGTGCGCGTCTCCCAACCTGTCCATTAACCAGTTTGGCGACCCCGCGCCATTGTCGGCCGCGACGCAAACGATCGTCATCACACCTGCGACGAAGTGGGTCAATGTGACGGGTGGGGATATCGTGAAATTCGTTGCCGGCGACAAATCATTCGCCTGGAATTTCGATGTCGGCGCAGGGACGCCGAGTTTCGATCTGAACAAGGTCGCGCCGCCGGGCATGCTTGATCACAAGGTCGTGGCGTATGTTGCACCTGATCCGAAATACATTGGCGGCGGTGACATCGGCGATTCCGGAGGCGCGGGGCATTCGGGATCAGGATCGGGACGATAGCGGATTTCCGGCCAGCGCCGGTCATTCATGCTGTTCGACGTATCCGAATTCATGCGAAAAGCGGGCGGCGCCCTCACGGATCAGTTCGATGTATTTCTGAAGATCATTCGGCACCACCCGGCTGGCTGGTGCGCTCATGGACACCGAAGCGACTACCGTCCCGCGTGCATCGCGTATCGGCGCCGCTACCGCCACCGTATCGGCGGCCTTCTCGGCGAGCGACACGCTGTAGCCCTGCTCGCGTATCTTTTTCAATTCCTTTTCGAGCTGTGCGCGACCTGTGATGGTGTTGGGCGTGAACTTCTCGCGTTTTGCATTCAGCACGGCTTCCTGCACCTCTTCTGGCGCATGTGCCAACAGCAGCTTGCCGGAAGCACCGTAGTAAAGTTCACGGCGGTGCCCGAGCTGGCTGTGAACCCGCACCGCATGCGGCGACTCCCATAGTGCAACGCACACCGTCTCCGTACCTTCTCGCACGCGAACCAGCACGCTTTCATTGCATTGTCTGCCGATTTCCGGGAGCAGCGTCGCAGCGATGGAAGCCACGGTAACTTGGCTTTGTCCGGCAGCGCCGAGAAAGAGACTCTTCGCGCCGAGGTAATACGTTGCGAACGGCTCCTGCCGGCGGACCAGTCCTTTTTCTTCCAGCGTGCCAAGCAGGCGGAATGCACGAGCCTTGGTGTTGCCGGAACGCTTGGCGAGTTCGGTAACACCAAGCCCAGGGTGCTCAGCCACCAGAAAGAGAAGCTCCATGGCTTGACTCACCGCGTCAACGGTGTAACTCATACCGAATCCTTAGAAATGCGCCGGGTTGATGAAGCGACAGATCGCCGTGCTGCCCAACTGGCAATGCGGCGATCTTGCGATATTGATATCCGGCCACTATTGTCGCAGAAGCTTGCGGCAACAGCCAGCCCGGCGGCCCGGTTCGGTGGCGAGATCAGCGTGAGTCGCTCGGCGGAATGAATGGCAGCACTACATGCGACGGCCTCGAAGCGTCCAGGAAAATCCGGTTGGTGGCGACACGGCACAGCTGCGAGTTGCCTTCTGACTCGCCCGTATTCGGGTTCACGTCGAAGTGGGGAAAATTGCTGCTTGAGATATCGACACGTATGCGATGCCCGCGCTTGAACAGATTGCTGATCGGGAAAGCGTCAATGCTGATTTCATACACCTCGCCCGGATTCATCAAGGTTGGCCGTTCCCAGGAATCGCGATATCTCGCGCGCAAGATGCCGTCGGTCAGGTTCATTGCATAGCCTTCCGGATAATCTGCGCTGGGTGGGTACACATCGATGAGCTTCACCGTGAAATCGGTATCCGGACAATTGGACGACACCCATAGCACAGCCTTGATCGGGCCCGTCACTTCGACGTCTTCTTCGAGCGGCTGTGTCTG
The DNA here is from genome assembly GCA_036384875.1 of Noviherbaspirillum sp. Classification (GTDB taxonomy): domain Bacteria; phylum Pseudomonadota; class Gammaproteobacteria; order Burkholderiales; family Burkholderiaceae_D; genus Noviherbaspirillum. Next base: position 871 of record DASVLM010000133.1, on the reverse strand, counting down.
GAACACCAGCACATCCTTTCGCTCGGCAAGTGGGCGGTACGGTTCCTTCGATCCGAAAATTCCCGGACCTTCGCACTGGTCGAATGCGCCGCCCACCATCAGCGGCTCGCCAGAGGTAATTGCGCCGCCGATGGTAGGGACAGGGTCGCGCGGGTCGTATTCATAGGCAAGGCTCGCGTCAACCTGCGTCGGCTTGTTGGCCGACAGCAAACCATCAGCCTGCAGATAGCAGGGTGTCCAGCGAGTATCTGGAAGCGGCCAGTCCCGCTCTTCACGCCAATGTCCGCCGTGCTCGAGCCGGCCCTCCGCATTTTTGCAGCCGCTGCCGCCGCCCATGACAAACAAGCGTACGCGCGGAGCATCGGCAGTGTTGCCGCCATTGCCCTTGAGCCAACGGTCGAACCATTCCAGGCGCAAATGCAGGTAGTCCTTGGCAATATTGCCATCAAGGACAGCTTCAGTGCCGAAATCCACGTCGCCGGCATAAGAAAGGAAACGATTGCCGTGCGTCCACGGACCGAGTATGAGGCAGATCGGGCCACGCTTGTGCTTGGCCAGGCCGATATAGTTGTCAGTCGCCGTGCGCGGATAAGGATCGTACCAGGACGACATGAAGGTCATCGCCGCATCGCTGAACTGCTCGTGAAATCCTTCGGCATAAAGACCTGGCTGCTTCCAGTATTCATCGAAGATGCCGCGCTGCCATTGGTCAAACAGATATTCCTCGTAATCGGGCGCAAGGCTGAGCGGCGAATTTCCATGTCGCCAAAGATGGATGCGCTTGATCCATTGCTTGATGTCGACTGCGCCGAGCGCGCCTTTTTTAGCAGCATCGAAACGGACGGACGGGCTTTCCACTGCATACTTCAAC
>DASVLM010000132.1:0-9554 GCA_036384875.1 Noviherbaspirillum sp. | reverse complement strand
CCCGGATTGCCGTCAGCGTGTCCTGCAGTGGCTTGCGCGAACGTACGTGCATGCAGACATCGCCGGTCGCCGTGACGGGCAAGGCGCATGATGCTGCGACTTCTTCGATGACCGCGCGATGTTGCTCGTCCCGCGTGCGATGCAGCAGGGTAAGCGCGAGCCATGCGCGTCCGGGAAAAGCGGAGGCCAGCCATTTTGCCTGGATGCGCAAGGTGTCGGCATCAATACAATAGTCCGGGGTGAGGAGGGCGAGACAATCCGGCATGCCGCGCAAATGAGCATACTCCGGCTCCGGCGACGTGAAGTCGGAGGGCATGAGCCGGTAGAAGCCCTTGACCGCCCGCATACGCGCAAGGGTAATCAGTTCCGACAGATTGCCGTAGCCTTCGCGATTCTTCGCCAGCAGGACCAGTGAAAACGCCGGACTGCCGTCCTCGTTCACCAGTACGAACCGGCTGCCGATGATCAGATGCAGCTCGTGCTTCTTCGCTTCGACATGCGCGCGCACGACGCCTGCGAGCGAGCATTCGTCGGTAATGGCCAGTGCCGCATAGCCGAGTTTTGCCGCGCGTTCCACCAGCTCTTCCGCATGCGAAGCACCATGCAGGAAGGTGAAGTTGGAGACGCATTGCAGCTCGGCGTAGGGCGGCAGTTCCGGTCGGAGCGAAGGCATGCCTTGTTATAAATACTGTATAAAAATACAGTATAAAAGGCTCGCCGGAATTTTTCCATGTGCGGAGCACCAATCGATGCTCCGCCGGGGTTCAATGACGCTGGTACTGGGTCGATCCGAACAGGATTTCGCGCGCCTTGTCGTCGGTCAGCGGCTTGTGGGTATTTGCCAGCACCTCGACGCCGCGGAGCACGGCCGGACGTCCGGCAATTTCGTCAAACCAGCGCTGCAGATGCGGATAATCGGCCAGCTCGACGCCCTGGTTCTTCCATGAGCGCAGCCAGGGGAAGGTCGCGATGTCGGCGATGGTGTATTCATCGCCTGCGAGATAGGGGCTTTGCGAGAGCCGCTTGTCGATCACGCCGTAGAGGCGCTTGGCCTCGTTGGTGTAGCGATTGACTGCGTACTCGATCTTTTCCGGCGCATAGATGCGGAAATGATGCGCCTGCCCCAGCATCGGCCCGACGCCACCCATCTGGAACATCAGCCATTGCAGCGTGACGAATTTCTCGCGGTCGGTGTTGCCGAGGAATTTGCCCGTCTTGCTCGCCAGATAGACCAGGATCGCGCCGGACTCGAACAGCGACATCGGCTGGCCGTCCGGACCATTGGGATCGACGATGGCGGGAATCTTGTTGTTCGGCGAAATGGCGAGAAACTCAGGCTTGAACTGGTCGCCTTCGCCGATCTTGATGTGGTGGATGCGGTAGGGAAGGCCGCATTCCTCCAGCATGATGTGTACCTTGTGCCCGTTGGGAGTGGGCGCGGTGTAAACGTCGATGGTTTCGTCCTTCATTTCTTCTCCTTCTTGAGCGGGAATCCGAAGCTGCATGGATTATGCAGAACTTCGGAATTCCTTGCTGTCGACGGAAAAGAAACGGTTCAGGAACGCGTGATCGGCAATTCGAGTTCGCTTCCCGGAATCGCCATGTGCTTGGCGAGCTCGAGCTTGGCAATCGCATTGCGGTGAACTTCGTCGGGACCGTCGGCGATACGCAATGTGCGGTTGCCCGCCCATTGGTAGGCCAGCGGGAAATCGTCGCACACGCCGCCCGCACCGTAAGCCTGGATCGCCCAGTCGAGCACCTTCTGCGTGACGTTGGGCGCCAGCACCTTGATCATTGCGATCTCGGCCTTTGCATGCTTGTTGCCGACGGTGTCCATCATGTAGGCAGCCTTGAGCGTCAGCAGGCGGGCGGTGTCGATGGAGATGCGCGCTTCTGCGATGCGCTCATGCCAGATGGTCTGGTCGGAAATGCGTTTGCCGAAAGCGTGGCGGCTGTTCAAGCGTTGGCACATGAGTCCCAGCGCGCGTTCGGCCACGCCGATGGCACGCATGCAGTGGTGGATGCGGCCAGGTCCGAGACGGCCCTGGGCAATCTCGAAGCCGCGGCCCTCGCCGAGCAAAATGTTCGATGCCGGCACGCGCACATTCTCAAGCAGGATTTCGCAGTGGCCGTGCGGCGCGTCGTCGTAGCCGAATACCGACAACGGGCGCTTGATGGTGACGCCCTTCGTGTCGACGGGAACCAGAATCATCGATTGCTGCGAATGACGCGGCGCTTCCGGATCGGTCTTGCCCATCAGGATGAAGATCTTGCAGCGCGGATCGCCGGCGCCGGAAATCCACCACTTGTGGCCATTGATGACGTACTCGTCGCCGTCGCGCTCGATGCGGGTAGCGATATTGGTGGCATCGGACGAGGCGACAGCCGGCTCGGTCATGGCGAAAGCCGAGCGGATTTCACCGCGCAGCAGCGGCTCCAGCCATTGGCGCTTCTGTTCTTCGGTGCCGTAGCGCTCGATGGTTTCCATGTTGCCGGTGTCGGGCGCGGAACAGTTGAATACCTCGGCAGCCCATGGCACGCGGCCCATGATTTCGCACAGCGGCGCATAGTCGAGGTTCGACAATCCTTCGGGCGCACGCGTGGATTTCGGAAGAAAAAGGTTCCATAGGCCGGCGGCACGCGCCTTCGGCTTCAACTCCTCGATGATGGTCGTCGGCAGCCAGCGATTGCCTTTCTCGCGGCCGTTGCGTTCGACTTCTTCGTGGAAAGCCTTCTCGTTCGGATAGACATGCTCGTCCATGAATTTGAGAAGCTTTTCCTGCAGGCTCTTGCAACGGTCGGAATATTCGAATTCCATGTTTGTCTCCTGAAGTTGTTATGTGTGTTGTTCAGCGATTGCCGGATGCGTAGCGCCAGCCCATTTCCGCCATTGGGCGTGCGCTCTTGCCAGCCTTGAGAGCCTGTTCGCTGGAGGCGGTTCCATCGACGTAGCGCTTCATGATGCCCTGCAGGATGCCTGCCATGCGGAACATGTTGTAGGCCAGGTAGAAATTGAAATCGTCCTTGCGTATCGTCTTGCCGGTGCGCTCGCAGTAGCGGGCGATGTACTCCTCTTCCGACGGAATACCGAGCGATTTGATATCGATTCCGCCGATGCCGCGGAACTGCTCCGCCGGGATGTGCCAGCTCATGCAGTGGTACGAGAAGTCCGCAAGCGGATGGCCGAGGGTCGACAATTCCCAGTCGAGCACCGCCAGGACGCGCGGCTCGGTGGGATGGAAGATCATGTTGTCGAGGCGATAGTCGCCATGCACGATGCTGGTGTCGTCGCCGGGCGGAATGTTGTTTGGCAGCCATTCGATCAGCTCGTCCATCGCCTCGATCTTTTCGGTCTCGGAGGCCTTGTATTGCTTCGTCCAGCGATCGATCTGGCGGGCAAAGTAGTTGCCGGGCTTGCCATAGTCGCCGAGCCCGATCGCGTTGTAATCTGTCATGTGCAGTTGGGCGATGACGCGGTTCATTTCGTCGTAATGGGCAGCACGGTCGTCGTTGCTCATGCCGGGCAGCGACTGGTCCCACAATACGCGGCCGTCGACGAAATCCATGATGTAGAAGGCGCGGCCGATGACGGATTCATCGAGGCACAGCGCATGCTGGCGCGCAGCGGGAAAACCGGATTTGTTGAGCGCATCCATCACGCGGAATTCGCGGTCGATTGCATGGGCGGACGCGAGCAGCTTGGCAGCGGGGCCGGGCTTGGTGCGCAATACGTAGCGCTGGTTGCCGGCGGTGAGCTTGAATGTCGGATTCGATTGCCCGCCCTTGAACTGCTCAACCGTCAGCTCGCCGGAAAATCCCTCGACGTGCTCGCGCATGTAAGCCTGTAGCGCGGCGACATCGAATTTCTGACGTTCCGACACCGGGCGCGTGCCCATGAATTCTTCGTACATCTTGTCTCCTTTGTATGACGGGCGGATGGTATCCAGACCATTTTAACCCACAAGTGCACGACCGTACTATTTTATGGTTGAAGAAATTTGCTCCATTTCGGCGGCTGTGATCAGGCGTTGCGCGACCTCATGTATTGCTCCAGCAGGACTTCCATTGTCGTATGACGGGTATCGCCCTGGAGCTCGGAAATGGGGGAGTAGTTGACGGTGCGAACTACCCAGTCCGCATGCGATTCGCCGACGTCGATGGCGTTGATGCAGCCCGCAGTCTGGGCCAGGTTGCCGAGGAACAGACGCTGGTTGGTGAGGGCGTAAGAGAGAATGGCGCGATTGACGCCGCCATGCAGCACGAGCAGCACCGTGTCCCAGGATTTGTCCTCACGCAGCCGGTCGATGCAGGGATGTACGCGGTCCATCAACTGGCCCACGGTTTCGCCGCCGAGGAATTGCCTGTGCTCGGGCACCACGCCGTCGAAGGCACCGACGAAGGCTTCTTTCAGGCTTTCGTCAGGGATGGCCGACAGCTTGCCGCCGCGCAGTTCCACGAGGTCCGACCATTGTTCGAGTTCGATCTGTTGGCCGGTTTCAGCCAGCACACGAGTCGCGGTTTCGACGGTGCGCGGCAGGCCGGAGACGATGACGCGATCGAATTTCAATCCGGCTTCGGCGAACACCTTGCCGGCCGCCGTTGCTTGCGCGCGGCCGAGTTCGTTCAAGGGCACCTGCTCGGGCAGGAAAGGCTTGCCCTGTGCGTCGAAATAGGTGACGCTGCCGTGCCGCATCAGGTAGATGCGGCGTCGTTTCTGACTGCTCATTTGTAGTGGGGCTTTCTTTTATCGAAGAATGCAGTGATGCCTTCGAGGGCATCGCGATGGTGCAGGCTTTCGACAAAGTTTCGCTTCTCGGATTCAAAATGCTGCGCGAGTGTGTTGACTTGTGCCTCATGCAGCAGCGACTTGATGCGTTCCAGCGCATTCGGCGACTGCATGGCGAGTTCGTCGGCCCAGTTCAATGCGGCATCGAGGGAGTCGCCATCCGCAACCAGGCGATTGACGACGCCCAGTTCGTGCAGTCGCTGCGCGGAAACAGCGGCTCCTCCGAACAGCAACTCGGCGGCAAGCTGGCGCGGCAAGGCACGCGCGAGAAACCACGAGCCTCCGCCATCCGGCGTCAAACCGACGTTGGCGTAAGCCATGACGAATTTCGCGGAGGTTCCGGCGACGATCATGTCGCAGGCAAGCGCGAGTGAAAATCCAGCACCTGCCGCGGCGCCGTCCACGGCGGCGATCACCGGTTTCGGACAATCGCGGATGGCTTCTACCCAGCCATGCAGCTGGTCGATCGAATCGGCCTGGACAGAGGGATCCTTGCTGCGGTTTTCCAGCAGCCGGTTCAGGTTGCCGCCGGCACAGAAAAACTTGTCGGCACCCGTGAGGACGACTGCGCGAATCGTGTCGTCACGTTCTGCGGTGGACAGCGTCTCGATCGCTGCCGCATACATGTCGGGATGCAGGGCGTTCTTTGCGCCCGGGTTGGACAGCGTCAGGATCAGGGTGGCATCACGGCGCGAGGCCTGGAGTTCTGCGGACATGGCGATAGTGTTTTCGGTGGAAAAGCCCAAACCATATTATTGCCGAAATGTGCCTTGCCGGTTGTTTTGGCGGGTGCTGCCTGCGAAAACAAGAGTGCTGAGGTAAGCTGGCGCTTCAATAACTACGATTACCCCATGGAGACGACATGCTGAAGTTATGCGGTTTTGCGGCAAGCAACTATCACAACAAGGTCAAATTCGCGCTGCTCGAAAAAGGCGTTCCCTTCGAGGAGAAGCTGGTGTGGACGGATCGTTCTCCAGAGCTTCTGGCATGTTCTCCATTGGGCAAGATTCCGTATTTCGAGACGGACAAGGGCATCTTGTGCGAGTCGCAGGTGATGCTCGATTACCTCGAAGCCGCCTATCCGGAAAAACCGCTGTTGCCCGCTGATGCCTTTGCTGCAGCGAAGGTAAGGGAGCTGATTGCCTTCATGGAGCTGCATCTCGAACTTGTCGCGCGTGAGGTGTACGCCGAGGCATTCTTCGGCGGCAAGGTCAGCGATGAGGTCAAGGCGCGCACGCACAAACTGCTGGTTCGCAACGCGAAGGCATTCGCGCAGCTGGCGAAATTTGCGCCCTATGTCGCGGGCGCGGAATTCACCATGGCCGATTGTGCCGGCATGGTGCATTTGCCGCTGGTGAGCCTGGCGTCGAAGGCGATTTTTGGCGAGGACGTGCTGGCGGGCCTGCCCGTGAAGGACTATGTGAAGATGCTGTCGGAACGCCCGGCAGCGCAGCAAGTCAACGCCGACCGCAAGGCGAATCAGGAACTGATGATGGCGCGCGTGGCCTCGAAGTAAAACGAGGTACTGCCAGCATCAAAGCGCGGCTTCGTTGCCCCATAATTGCTGCATGCTGAAGCGCACCGCCGACAGCTCGTTCGGCACCGCTTCGCGCACAGCGTAAAGCTCCTTGGTTGTGTCGCGCTGTATCGGAAAGGAAAGCGGGGCGCCGCGGGGCCCGATCAGGGCATGTACCACCGGCGTCGCACCGCTCTTGCCGCGCCGGGTGACGACACCGATTTCGCCGCATTGCAAACGCACCATGGAACCCGGTGGATAGGTGCCCAGCTCCTTGATGAACAGGGCGGCGAGCATCGGGTCGCTCGGCTTGCCGTTGCCGACGAAGACATCGCGCAAGGCGGCAGCGGGCGTCAGTGTCTTGCGATACTTGCGGCTGGAAACGGCAGCGCAATAACGGTCGGCCAGCGTCACGATTTTGGCGTTCTGCGGGATGTCCGTTATCGGCTGGCCGGAAGCGGAGATGGCGGTGCTGTCGAGCTCGTGGTGCAGTCGGACATACTCCAGCCAGAGCGGGTTGGTGACGCCCATCTGCTGCAGCAGGCGTACGCTTTCTGCAGCATGATTCCTGACGACCTCCACGTCCCTGCCGGCCAGCGGTTCGGCGCGTGCCTGGTACTGGTCGTGCTGGCGCAACTTAGACACATTCATTGTCAGGCAGGCCGCCATGATCGCATCGATTTCTTCCTGCGGCTTTTTCATGGCCTGGGCAACTTGCAGCGCCAGCAATGCCGTATCGACGCAGTGGCGGACGGCATAGCTGGCCGCGCCCTGGTTCAGGAGTACGCAGGCGAGCGTGATGTCTGCATTGATGGTGGCGGCATAATTGAGAGCCTTTACCACTTCAAGCACCTTCGACTGTACATCGGGTTCGTTGGCGAGGTTGTAGAGCAGGCGTTCCAGCCGCTTGATGGAGAGATTGACGAAACGCAGGGCGGAAGGCTGCTCCACCAGTTTTGCCGTTGCCCGTTCGCGTTCTTCGCGTTTTGCTTGCGCCGCGCGGTCCGCCTGTCCGGCATCGATAAACAGACCGCGGGCAAGCAGGCTCTCTACCTGGCGCACGTTCTGCACTACTTGCCCGCGTCGAAGAAGAAGCTTGTTCCCCTCGCCGAATACATCCCAAGGTAATGGCTCGCCAATGACGATATCCGCCAGGCTCAGGCGTCGCTGTTCAAACATGCTCTCCTACTCCCCAATCGGGTTGCTAATCGTCCTGCTTCGCGTCCTGTAGTTGTTTGTTCTTGGGGACGCGCAGTTTGTATGTTTTTGAGTGCTCTGGCCGTGTGGCGGGGGACGGCCGGTCGTCTGGGCGACCTATTTTATTTGCATGCTGTTACGGCGCATTCTTGCATGGATTCTGGGCAAAAGAAACTTTTGCGCTCGAATGTTTCGTCTATAAAGTTGACAGTTTTTCAAGTGCGCTGCGAAGCGTTTCATCTTTTTTTGCGAAGCAAAAACGGACGATGCTCGATTCGCGAGGCTGGTGGTAGAAGGCAGATACGGGAATGGCGGCGACTCCGATTTCCGAGGTGAGCCATTTCGAAAAGTCTGCTTCGCTCATCGACGAAATCGCCGAATAATCGACGCATTGGAAATAGGTGCCGTCCGACGGAAGCAGTTTGAAGCGGGAGGAAGCAAGCCCTTCGCGGAACAAGTCGCGCTTGCGCTGGTAGAACGCCGGCAGTTCGAGATAAGGCGCGGGGTTGTCCATGTAACGGGCAAGACCGTGCTGGACGGGTGTGTTGACGGTAAAGACGTTGAACTGGTGCACCTTGCGGAATTCTGCCGTCAGCGCTGCCGGCGCGGCGACGTAGCCGACCTTCCATCCGGTGACATGATAGGTCTTGCCGAAGCTGGAAATGACGAAAGCGCGCGCAGCGAGTTCCGGATGCCGGCACAGGGACTCATGGCACGCGCCGTCATACACCATGTGTTCGTAGACTTCGTCCGACACGATCAGGATGCCGGTGTTGCGCACGATGTCGCTCAATGCTCGCAAGTCGGCTTCACGCAGGATAGTGCCGGTCGGATTATGCGGCGAGTTGATCATGATCAGCCTGGTGCGCGGGGATACCGCAGCGGCGACCTTGTCCCACGGCACGGAATAGCCTTGCGGGCCGACTTCCATCTGCACGAATACAGGTGTGCCGCCGGCCAGTTCGATGGAGGGCACATAGCTGTCATAGACCGGTTCGATCACGATCACTTCGTCGCCGGGATGCACGCTGCAAAGAATGGTCGTCAGGATTGCTTGGGTTGCGCCGGCAGTGACAGTGATCTCGGTAGCAGGGTCGTATTGGCGGCCATAGATTTTTGCGATCTTCGCGGCAATCGCTTCGCGTAATGCCGGCACGCCGGTCATGGGCGGATACTGGTTGAAGCCGGCTTTCATTGCCTGTGTCACAGCGTCGACAAGGACAGCGTCGCAGTCGAAATCGGGGAATCCCTGGCCAAGGTTGACGGCGCCTTTTTCCGCAGCGAGGGCGGACATCACTGTAAAGATCGTGGTGCCGACGTTCGGCAGGCGGGATTGCAGGGCAGGGACAGCGGCGGCAGTGGAAAGCATGGTCTTCCTGAAATATGCGAAGGAAACGGGAATTTTACCCACAGACCGGCAAAGCGGGTTCGGGCTGCTCCGCTGCGACCCACGCTTCGGGCGTCATGATCCGGAACAGACCGATGCGGGCAGTTCGCTTCGCCAGTTTCAACAGCGCCTTGTCCTTGGTGATCAGCACTGCTGCACCGGCATCCCGAGCCACTTCGAGAAACTTCTGATCGTCGCCATCCTTGCAGACAGGCAGGATCACTTCAATCTTCCTCTCCAGTTGGTCCGCATGGATGCAGCGGATCAGCGCGTCGAATTCCGCCGTGGCGCGCGGACGTGAAAGCTCATCCAGCGGCAGGTGATTGTAGTGCAGCACGGCGAGCCATTCGTTGCGGCAGTCGTCGCGCGTGACAGCTTCGATACGGCCTGATTTCAATGCGTCATGCAGAATGGCCCAGCGAGGGTCGCGAAATACGAACAGGTCCAGACAGACGTTGGTGTCGATAACGATGCGCTCCGGTATCATTGCCGCAGTTCCAGTTCTTGCTTGAGTTTTTTCATGTTGATCGTTTTATCGCCTGCCAAGACCCTCGATTACGATACGCCGCCGACAACCGATACGCATACCTTGCCGGATTTCCTTTCGCATTCTTCCGAGCTCATCGGTGTGCTGAAAAATCTGTCTCCGGCGGAGATCGCCAGCCTGA
>DASVLM010000131.1:0-2458 GCA_036384875.1 Noviherbaspirillum sp. | reverse complement strand
TGGTCTGTTCGTCGAGGTAGGCGAAGTTGTAGCCGGGTTCGATGGCGCCTGCCTGTTCGTTCAATGCCGTTGATGCGGTCGATGCGGATGCGGTCGATGTCATGCCACTCTCTTTTCGTCGATATCGTCTGCCGCGCCGTTCGCGGTGGAGTCCTGCTTGCCCTGCTTGGCTTGCATCGCGGCGTTGTTCAGCGCGCGGATCACGTTCAGCTCCGACTGGAAATCGACGTAGTGCGGCAGCTTCAGGTGCTGCACGAAGCCCGACGCTTCGACGTTGTCCGAATGGTAGAGCACGAATTCGGGCATCTGCGCCGGCGAGGTGATCATTTCGCCGAGTTCCTGCGCGCGCAGCGCACGATCAACCAATGCCATGGCCATCGCCTTGCGTTCGCCGTGGCCGAAGCTCAGGCCGTAGCCGCGCGTGAACTTCGCGCCTTCGCCGTGCGAGCCGGCGAACTGATTCACCATCTGGCATTCGGTCAGCTCGATCTCGCCGATCTCGATGGCGAAGCCGAGTTCTTCCGGCACCACTTCGACCGTCACGCGGCCATAGCGGATCTCGCCGGCGAAAGGGTGATTGTTGGCATAGCCGCGCTGCGTCGAATAGCCGAGCGCCAGCAGGAAGCCTTCGTCGCCGCGCGCCAGGTTTTGCAGGCGGGCATCGCGCGCCGCCGGAAAGCGCAAGGGCTCGCGCGTGAGGTCGGCCGGGGCCGGGTCGCCTTCTTCGGGACGTTCGGTTTCGATCAATCCTTCGGCGTTCAGGAAGTCGAGCACGCGCGGCATCGCGCCCTGCGCTTCGATGGCTTTATTCACTTTGGCGCCATCATCATCAATCGCCGGCGAAGGCGTGCCGGCTTGCGCTTCCGCCGCGAGCGAAAAATCGAGCAGGCGCTGGGTGTAGTCGTAGGTCGGGCCGAGGATCTGGCCGCCCGGTACGTCCTTGAACGTGGCCGAGATGCGCCGCGCAACGCTCATGCGCGAGGTATCGACCGGCAAGGTGGCAATGAGGCGCGGCAGCGTGGTGCGATAGGCACGCAGCAGGAAAATCGCTTCGATCAGGTCGCCGGCTGCCTGCTTGATGGCGAGCGCCGCGAGGTCGCGGTCGTACAACGAGCCTTCGCTCATCACGCGCGCAACCGCCAGCGGCATCTGCTCGCGAATCTGGTGCACGGTCAGTTCCGGCACGGAAGGATCGCCCCGGCGCATCCGCGCCAGCGCTTCGTAGGAGGCTTCGATCGCCTTTTCCCCACCCTTGACTGCTACATACATGTTGATTGCTCCGTGCTCAGGTTTTTTCGGTGACCTGCGTGGTGCGTGGCAGCGCGGCAATGCGATTGCCGCAGCAGAACACGACGTCCACACCGAGCGGGAATGCCGCGGCGTTGCGACGCCAGCGCTGGGAGAAATCCTCCGGCAATCCTTCGACGCGCAGGGTTGCGGTGTCGCGTATACCGGGGCCGGTCAAAATGTACTCGCGTCCGCTGTCGAGGCTGGCAACCTGGATGAACAGCGTGGCGGAGCGGTCGGGATATTCCATCGTGCCCTGCTCGAAACGCGTCAGGTCGAGTTCTGCGGCATCGGTAATCAATGCAAAAGCAGCGCCGGAGTGAGCGTCGATCAATGCGCAGCCGCAGTGAAAGCGCAGCCAGGCTTGCACTGCATCGTTGCTGGCGGCAGCGTCGAGCCAGACCGGCGTATCGAGATCGGCCAGCGCCAGCATCAGTGCAGCGGCGGCGGAAGTGAGCGGCGCCGGTGCGGCGGTTTCGACCGGCATCGCATGCATGCTGCCGGGCGACGCCATCGCATGCAGCACCGTGCGGAAGGTGGCCTGCGCCGCATGGACGCCGTCTTCCCATGCAGGCAGCAAGGTCTGTTCGGCCATCATGTTCATCAGTCTTCTCCCCGCACCATTGTCATGAACTCCACTTTCGTCGCCTGCGCCTCTGCCTGGGCTCGCCGCTGCCGCTGGACCAGCGCCTGTTCGATGGGTTGCAACACGTTCGCTTGCACGCTGTCGCGCGCGCCGGATTGCATCAGGGCGTCGAAGATGGCGGCGAGCTCCGCGTGGCGCTGGTCGCGTCCGCTGACATAAGCGACACCCATTTCGCCGGAAGCCAGGCGCAACGCGCAACGCGTAACCGACATTTCGCCGAGATTGAATTGGCTGCCTGTGCCGCCGGCGCGGGCGCGCACCATGGCGAGCCCGGTTTCTGGTTTGCGCAGCCAGGTGAATGAAGGAAGTTCGCCGTAGCGTCCTGCAGCTTCGACAAGCGTGTCGTGCGGCGCCTTGGCAAGAAGCGACATCCAGCCGGCGCGCTCGGGGCGGGAGAGTTGGGTTTCCATGGCGCGGATTGAAACACAGCAAAATGAAATCCCGATGACATGGGAACGGCGGACGAGGTATGCGTTGTGTGTAAAGCGCCGGTCATAATCGCTGGCTAGGATGGCGGCATCTCAT
>DASVLM010000130.1:0-3438 GCA_036384875.1 Noviherbaspirillum sp. | reverse complement strand
CGCTCGCCTACCTGCAGAAACTTCCGATCGACGTGCTGAAAATCGACAAGGCTTTCGTGCGCGGCATCGACCGCAATCCGGGCGACGCAGAAATCGTGCGGCTCATTCTCGCACTGGCGCGCGCGATGAACCTCGATACGGTAGCCGAGGGCGTGGAAACCCAGGACGACATGCTGCAATTGAGGAAAATGGGTTGCCGCCTTGCCCAAGGGTTTGCATTCTCGCCGCCGGTCAGCGCGGAGTCGGCGGGAGAGCTGCTGCGGACAGCACAGCAATATATCGTTGCATGATCAAGCAGGGTTCGGGCAAATTCATGCAGTGGAAATTGACCGGGTCCTGCGGGGATCAAGGCTGCAGGATCAGCGTGCCCAATTGTCCTTTTTCGACATCTGAACGCCGGGTTTTCATCGGCAGGTAGCGTACCTCCGCCCAGCGTTCCACGAAATTCCGGTACAGCGAAGACAGCGGATTTCCCGATTCGCCGGTGGACTGGATGAAGCGGGAGTTCTCCAGGTTCGACAAGTCGTATAGCGCGCGCAAACTCGCGGCGTGATGGCTGACGAAAGGCTCGTTCTCGTCGCGCAGGTTGTAACGGCCGACGTTGACGGTATAGGTGTCGCCGGGCGTCGGGACACGGATATCGAAGAATTTCGCCAGTGCAGGCACCTTGTCGAACGGCCGATGCTCGGAGCGCGCATAGTGCGCCTCGCCCCAGCGCCATGCATTGATGTCGGCGCCATACCGCTTTTCCAGGCGATCCAGCGCTACATCGAGTGATGCCGACAGCACATCAGCGCAAGTCTGCGTCCTTCCTGCCTCGCCCTTGCTCACATCCGCACACCAGCGGCCCTGCCCATCCTTGTTCTTCAGTACGTTCACCATCGGCGAATGGACATTGCGCTGTTCCCAGTAATCCTTCATCAGCGCTTCGCCCAGCTCATCGGCGAAAATCATGTGCGAAGCCTCTCGCACCCACGCGTTGTAGATGAGCGGTTCCGGGCGATCTGCCGCCATGTCGCCGTCCCATTTTGCAAGCAGCGCCAGCGCGGCGCGAGCGCGTTCGGATTTCGGCGAGGCCTGCCGCAGGACGGGCAGCAGCTCCTGCGCCGCCAGCGATACGGTGTCCTTTTGCATCGTCGCGAAGCTATCGATGCTGTGCTTCGCCTTGGCGTCCAGCATCGCCTCAATGCGGTTCGCACGATAAGGTGGCGTCCACTCGCTGGTCAGGAAATGCGGATAGCCAGGCGGCACGATCTTCTGGTTGGCTGTTGCCACTCTACCCGACGCCGGATTGTACTGTTGCGGCAGTTCGTCGAACGGAATGAAGCCGGCCCAGTCGTAGCGAGCGTCCCAGCCCGGGGCAGGCGCCAGTCCATGCAAATCGTTTTCCGGCTTGCGTATCGGCACGCGGCCCGGTGCAACGAAGCCGATATTGCCGTCGACATCGGCATACACCATGTTCTGCTGCGGCGAACTGAAGTCTTTGGCGGCATCGAGGAAGTCTTGCCAGTTGCGCGCGCGATTGAGCTTGATGCCCGACTGCAAGGTAATGTCGTCCGGGCGCAAGGCTGTCCAGGCAAAAGACACCACGTATTTCTTTGCTTCCAGCGTCGACCTGTCGATGATGGGAAGCGCACCGGTAATGACCGGGCCATGACGTGTTTCGCTGACCTCAATGCGTACATCGGGCTGGCCTTTCACCTTGATGGTTTCGGTACGCGTTTGGAAGTCCGCCCAGCCGTCCGGGGTCTGGTATTGCTTGCGGTTGTCGGGATTGATGCGCTCGATGTAGAGGTCCTGCACGTCGGGGCCGGTATTCGTGAAGCCCCATGCGATGCGATCGTTGTGCCCCAGCACGACTGTCGGAATTCCCGGCAATGTCGCGCCGATCACATCCATTCCCGGCGCCGAGAGATGCGCGAAATACCAGAGCGCCGGCGCCGAGAGACCGAGATGCGGGTCATTGGCCAACAGAGGCTTGCCCGTTTCCGCAAGCCTGCCGGATACCACCCAGTTATTCGACCCCATGCCATCCACATACGAGGGCGGCGCGATCGATGCCACCGCCGCCAACTGCTGCGTCGTCCCCGTCAGTTCTCGATACAGCTTGGTGTAATCCTGCGTTTCGAGCTGAGCGTCGCCAGGATACGCCGGCAGGAACTCGTTGATCTGCTGCAGCGAAAGCCGTTGCGACAGGCGCATCCGCAGCAATTCCTGTGTCCAGTTGGCGCCGAGATCCCAGGCCATCATGGTTTGCCAGCCGATGGAGTCGACCGGCTGCCAAGGTGCAGGAGCCGGCGCGCCGGTCAGCAGGAATTCCGGCGGCAGCGGGCCGTGGCGCTGCGCGAGCCAGGCATTGACTCCGCGCGCATAGGCATCCACCGCACCCCGTGTTTCCGGCGACAGGTTGGCCAGGACGCGCTCCGCGTTGCGCCGCACGCCCAACGTGCGCAGGAAGCGATCGGTGTCGACGGCACCCGGTCCGAGGATTTCTGCCAGGCGGCCGGCGGGAATGCGCCGGTTCATTTCCATCTGCCAGAGCCGGTCCTGCGCATGCAGGAAACCGAGCGCAAAATAGGCATCCTCCGGCGACCTGGCGTAGACATGGGGAATACCCTCCGCATCGCGGACGATATCGATCTGCCCCTTCAATCCCGTCAATTTCAGTGTGCCGTCCAGCTGCGGCAGGCTTGCGTTGCGGTACCAGAAACCGGCAACAACAATCGCCATGACGAGAAAAGCAAGAATTGCTGCAACTATTTTGAGTAGGCGAGTCATACAGATTTTGGTCCCTCACATCCGGAATCGGGCTATTACAGCCCAACGGCCGGACATTGCCAAGTGGTAAGATGTCACTTCATCTCATGAGCAAGCAATCGAATCATACGTATCTTATGAAATTTGATGTCGCCATCGTTGGCAGCGGTCTCGCCGGCTTGTCCGTCGCCCTGCATCTCGCCCAGTCGCGCAAAGTCGCGATCATCGCCAAGCGCAGCCTGCTCGAGGGTGCAAGCAACTGGGCCCAGGGCGGCATCGCCGCCGTGCTTGATTCCCACGACAGCGTCGAACAGCATATTGCAGATACGCTGATTGCCGGCGCCGGACTCTGCGACGAAAGCTCTACCCGCTTCATCATCGAGCACAGCCGCAAGGCCATCGAATGGCTCATCGAACAAGGCGTGCCATTCACCAGGGACGAAACAGCCGAGCTCGGCTACCACCTGACGCGCGAAGGCGGCCACAGCCAGCGGCGCATCATCCACGCGGCGGACGCGACCGGACATGCGGTGCAGGTGACGCTGGAGCAGAAGGCGCGCGCGCATCCGAACATCACCATCCTCGAACAGCACTACGCGATCGACGTCATCAAGTCCGACAAGGTGGACCCAAGCAGCGGCATGCCGCATTGCCTTGGGTTGTACGTGCAGGACATTAACA
>DASVLM010000129.1:0-2590 GCA_036384875.1 Noviherbaspirillum sp. | reverse complement strand
CCGAGCGCTTGTGGAGCAAGGCGGCAGCCGAATCCATCGTCGCCGCCTGCCGCGGCAAGCCGGGCACCGTCACCGAGGAATCGAAACCCGCAACCCAGCTCTCGCCCGCACTGTTCGATTTGACCAGCCTGCAGCGCGAAGCGAATGCCCGCTTCGGTTTCTCCGCCAAGAACACACTGGGTCTGGCGCAAGCCTTGTATGAAAAGCATAAGGTGCTGACCTATCCGCGTACCGACTCGCGCCACCTGCCGGAGGATTACCTCAACACGGTGAAGGAAACGCTGGAAGTCGTCGCGGAAAACAACAACTACCATCAGTTCGCCAAGCAGATCCTGAAGAACAACTGGGTCAAGCCGAACAAGCGCATCTTCGACAACACCAAGATCAGCGACCACTTCGCCATCATCCCGACGCTGCAGGCGCCGAAGAATCTGTCCGAGCCGGAGCAGAAGCTCTACGACCTCGTCACGCGCCGCTTCATGGCGGTGTTCTTCCCCGCCGCCGAATTCCAGGTCACCACGCGCATGACGGAAGTGTCCGGCCACACCTTCAAGTCCGAAGGCAAGGTCATGACCAACGCCGGCTGGCTCGCCATCTACGGCAGGGAAGCGGTCAACGACGACGACAAAGACAAGGAAGGCTCGGCTGCCACCCTCGTGCCGGTGGCGCAGGGCGAAAAGGTCAAGACCGAAAAGGTTACCGCCAACGGTCTCGTCACCAAGCCGCCTGCGCGCTATTCGGAAGCGACGCTGCTCTCCGCAATGGAAGGCGCGGGCAAGCTGGTCGACGATGAAGACCTGCGCGAAGCGATGGCGGGCAAGGGTCTCGGCACGCCGGCCACGCGCGCGGCCATCATCGAAGGCCTGCTGAACGAAAAATACCTGCTGCGCGAAGGACGCGAACTGATCCCGACGGCAAAGGCATTCCAGCTGATGACGCTCTTGCGCGGCCTCGGCGTGGACGAACTGACGCTGCCCGAGCTGACTGGCGAATGGGAATACAAGCTGTCGCAGATGGAGAAGGGCAAGATCAGCCGCGAAGAATTCATGCGCGAGATCGCGCAGATGACGCAGGTGATCGTCAAGCGCGCCAAGGAATACGACAACGACACCATCCCCGGCGAATATGCAACGCTGAAGACGCCGTGCCCGAATTGCGGCGGCGTGGTGAAGGAAAACTATCGCCGCTTCGCCTGCACCAAGTGCGAATTCTCGATGAGCAAGGTGCCGGGCGGGCGCCAGTTCGAAATCGCGGAAGTCGAGGAATTGCTGGAGAAGCGCGAGATCGGACCGCTGCAGGGCTTCCGTTCGAAGATGGGCCGTCCCTTCGCTGCGATCCTCAAGATTGCACGTGACGAAGACAACAACAACTACAAGCTGGAATTCGACTTCGGCCAGAACCAGGACGAAGGCGAGGATGGCGAAGGCGTGGACTTCACCGGACAGACGCCGCTCGGCCCCTGCCCGAAGTGCGGCAGCGGCGTGTACGAGATGGGCCTGGCCTACGTCTGCGAGAAGACTGTCGCCAAACCCAAGGCCTGTGACTTCCGCAGCGGCCGCATCATCCTGCAGCAGGAAATCCTGCCCGAGCAGATGTCCAAGCTGCTGAATGAAGGCCGTACCGACCTGCTGCCCGGCTTCATTTCGCAGCGCACGCGCCGCCCGTTCAAGGCCTTCCTGGTCAGGGACAAGAACGGCAAGGTGAGCTTCGAGTTCGAGGAACGCAAGGCCAAGGCACCCGCCAAGGGCAAGGCTGCGGAGAAAGAGGAAGCCGCTGAGGTGAAGAAGCCGGCGGTCAAGAAAGCCGCCGCGAAAAAGGCTGTGGCGAAGAAAGCAGCGTAAGCGGCATCGACGACTCTACGAAGGCCCGGGACACCGGGCCTTTTTCTTTGCGCGGCAGATTGATCGCACGCTCCATGTTCATTTCGGCAATGCCGATGATGCGGCGCTTGCATTCGCTTGCATTCGTCGCTTCTGCGCTTGCTCATGCGTACGGAACGCAGTGCGGCGCAGCATCAATTCCCGGAACTCACGCTTGTCGCGCCATGTCGAATTTTTGTTACACCAACAATTCCTTTTCCCGATGGGGAACATCCATATCCGGAGGAAACATGATTGAGCGAACTTTATTTTCGATTGCAGGCGCTGCAGTTCTTGCGGCATCTCTGGCCGGTTGCGGCAGCACCAAGGAAACGCTCGGCACTGCCGGCGGTGCAGTACTCGGTGGTGCGGCCGGCAGCGCAGTGACAGGCGGCAGCACGCTGGGCACCGTGGGTGGCGCTGCGGTAGGCGGCGTGATCGGCAACCAGGCAACCAAACCGTAGTGCAGCAGCGTGGCGTGCGCCCTGCTCCCGGGCGCACGCCACGTCACATCTTCAATCCTTTCCGCCGACGAAGTCCGGCTCGAAGAAACACCACTTGGCCTGCGGCCAGCGTTGCTGCAGGCTTGCTTCCACTGCATTGATCGCTTCCACCAGCGCGGTATCCGATGACTGCCGCTGCATCTTCGCCTGCACCGCAATCATCAACTGTTCGCCCCATTGCAGCGTGATGAGATTGATTACCTGTTCGACCTCCGGCCGGGCCTCGAT
>DASVLM010000128.1:0-7284 GCA_036384875.1 Noviherbaspirillum sp. | reverse complement strand
CGTGCAGCCAGCGGCGACCTCGCGACTCGAATTTCTTCCAGCGCCACGGATGAAATCGGGGGACTCGTCAACGCCTTTGGCCAGATGAACGCCGGCCTCGCCCGCCTTGTCGCCGCAGTGCGCGGCGGGAGCGAAGCTGTGACGCACACCTCAAGCCAGATCGCCGCGGACAACGCCGACCTCGCAGCACGTACGGAAGCCCAGGCAAGTTCGCTGGAGCAGACCGCCGGCTCGATGGAAGAACTGACGTCGATCGTCCGTCAGAACAGCGACAGCGCGGCGCAAGCCAGCGAGCTGGTCGAATCGGCTACGCAGGTGGCACTCAAGGGCGGCGAAGCGGTCAGCCAGGTGATCGACACGATGAGCGCGATCAAGGAAAGCTCCTATCGCATCATCGACATCATCCGGGTCATCGACGGCATTGCATTCCAGACCAATATCCTCGCACTGAACGCCGCAGTGGAAGCAGCGCGTGCCGGCGAGCAGGGGCGCGGATTCGCCGTGGTCGCGGCGGAAGTGCGCGCACTGGCGCAGCGCTCGGCCGGCGCCGCGAAAGAGATCAAGTCGCTCATCGAGAGCTCGGTCGAACAGATCGACGGCGGCAATCGTCTGGCCGGCGCCGCAGGCGACACGATGACGGAGATCGTCGATTCGGTGCACCGCGTCGCCGAACTGATGGGCGACATCGCCTCGGCCAGCCGCGAGCAAAGCCTCGGCATTGAACAGGTGAATCAGGCGATCGGCCAGATGGATGAAGTCACGCAGCGCAATGCCGCGCTGGTCGAAGATGCCGCCGCCGCGGCGGAATCTTTGCAGCAGCACGCAGAGAAGCTGTCGCATGCGGTCTCCGCGTTCAAGCTGGACAGCGACGAATCGCATACGCCGCTGCTTGAAGTCGTCGGGGAACCGGCGAAGGCCGATGTGGCGCGCCTGCCGAAGGCGCGTGCACCGCGCCTGGTCAACGACAAACCGGCACCGTATAACGAAGCGGGTTACAGCCGGAGGGCATGACCGGCCGGGATGTAATTCAAGTGGTCCGGAGCACGAATTCCATGCCGATTTCATCCCAGGATTCGCGCTCCTTCTGCATCCAGTAAGCCGCGGTAGGATGCTGGGCGATCCAGCTGTGCCGCGCTTCTACTTCGACCCTGTTCTTCAGCCGCACGCGCAGGCCGGCAATATCGGAATCGGTCTTGGAATGCATGAGCATGGTTGCTAGCCTCAGGGCCAGCACCGCCTTGGCGAAATCGAGGTCGGACAAGGCGTTGCCGATCTTGCGCAGGTTACCCTTCTGGGCGAGGATCAGCGTGCTCATGAGGCGCTGTTCGCGCGTGGTGAAACCGGGAAGGTCTGCGTTCTCCACCATGTAAGCGGCATGCTTGTGATAGCCGGTATGCGACACCGCAAGGCCGACTTCATGCATGAGCCCGCTCCAGTACAGGTAGCGATTGTAGGTATCGGATGCCGGCTTCAACTGGTTGAAGAGCGTGACGGCGATGTTCGCTACGCGATTCGCACGGTCTTCGTCGGCATGGAGACGGCGTGCGAATTCGAGTGCGGACTCATCGCGCCGGTCGTGCTTGTCGGCGCGTAGCTGGAAATCCCACAGCACGCCGACACGCAGGCCGGCATTGATGGCCGTCAGGCTCTTGATGCCAAGCTCCTGCATGATGCCGATCAGGACAGCAAGTCCACCCACCATCACGATCACGCGCTCCGGCTTGATGCCGGGCAGGTTGAAGCGGCTCGCACTACCGGTGTCGATCAGCAGCGACTTGAGCGCCAGCAGGCTCTTGTAGCTCATGGTGCCGTCGCCGATGCCGTTCTTCGAGATCACGTCCGAAATCGCGCGTATCGTGCCCGAGGAGCCGTAAGCATTCGTCCAAAGCCGCGGGTCGTACATTGGCGCTGCGTCCTCGAAATGGGAACGCGCAGAAAGAATGGCGGCATCGAAGGAACCGGCATCGATACGCCCGTTCGGGAAAAAGGAAAGACTTTGCTTGACGGTGCCAATGCTGAAGGATTCGACGTGGCGGATGTCCGGCCCGCAACCGAGGATCAACTCGGTGGAGCCGCCGCCGATGTCCACCACCAGCCGCTTCTCGTTCGGCTGCGCGAGAGTGCTGGCAACGCCCATGTAGATCAGACGACCTTCCTCTTCACCGGAAATGATTTCGATCGGATGGCCGATCGCCTCCTCGGCAAGCGGCAGGAAGGCTGCCGTGTTTTTCGCCACGCGGAGCGTATTGGTGGCGACCACCCGCATCGCCTGCAGTTCGTATTCGGCGAGGATTCCCTTGAAATTGCGCAGGCAGCGCAAGGCATCCTGCATTGCCGCCTCGGTCAGATTGCCGTTGCTGTCGAGGCCGGCGCCGAGCCGGATCGGGTCCCGCGCCGTCTTGACCACGCGTATCGCCGTGCCGTCATGAAATCCGATGTGAAGCCGAAAACTGTTGGAACCGAGGTCTACTGCTGCAAACATGTGCAATTCCTGTGATGCGCCGGCACGCGCGGCATGAATGATGAACAGCTATCGAATGTATCATCGATTACAGGATCTCTTGCCGCGCATTGTGCCCGTCCGGGCAAATTTGGAAAGGATAGCGGAATGGTGTGACCGGTCGATGACAGATGGCAACGTCGAGGAAGGGAAAAGCGTCGCCGGAAATAACAAAGCCGCCCAAGGGCGGCTCGATCATTGAAGCATTGCTGTGTTTCTGGCGGAAAGGGAGGGATTCGAACCCTCGATACGGGAGAACCGTATACTGGATTTCGAGTCCAGCGCATTCGACCACTCTGCCACCTTTCCGTTCCGGTCGATTTGCGGCATAGGGATACCGCAAAGCACAAAAGTATAACAGACTATTTCCCTAATCGGAATAGGTCTCCTGGCATTGACCTTTCGTCTCGAGAGGATATTTCCCCTCATCATCAAGCTGTCATAAATGACGCATACCATTTCGGGGTCAAGCCGGTTTGATGTCCGGCAAGAAAACCTGAAAGGCTGCCGTGATCCCGCTTCCCCTGACCGAAAACACCCCCGACAAACGGACGCCAGAGCCGGCCGTCGCGCTCCTCGCGACGGATTTGCTGGCCGGCGCTGCCTCCGGTGCGAAGGTGCGTGTGCGATTGAAAAATGCAGCCGCCAATGACAAAACCAACGTTCCGGTGAAGCAGCCAGAAAGCAGAGATGCCATGCTGTTGTCGCGTTTGCACGAAATTATTGAACAACGCCAGCTGACGGCCCTGTTCCAGCCCGTGATCCATATGCAGCGG
This sequence comes from Noviherbaspirillum sp., assembly GCA_036384875.1. Classification (GTDB taxonomy): domain Bacteria; phylum Pseudomonadota; class Gammaproteobacteria; order Burkholderiales; family Burkholderiaceae_D; genus Noviherbaspirillum. The sequence continues at coordinate 4,008 of DASVLM010000128.1, read as the reverse complement.
GGCGAAATCGTCGGCTATGAGGGCCTGATCCGCGGCCCCTCCGACAGCCCGCTGCATTCGCCGCTGAACCTGTTCAAGGTCGCGCGCGCAAACAATCTCTCCGTACAGGTGGAACACCTGTGCCGCCGCATTGTGCTGGAGCGCTTCGCCGAACTCGCCCTGCCGGGCAAGCTCTTCCTCAACGTCAGTCCCGAGATGCTGCTGGAACCGGAAGCGCGGCGCGGCGAAACGCTGGGCTACATCAACGAAATCGGCATCAACCCGGATCGCGTCATCATCGAGCTGACGGAAAACCAGCCGACCTACGACTACGACCTGCTGCGCGACGCAGTAATGCACTATCGCGGCATGGGATTCCAGATCGCGATCGACGACCTTGGCGAAGGCTTTTCCAGCCTGCGCCTGTGGTCCGAGCTGCGGCCCGAGTACGTCAAGATCGACATGCATTTCGTGCAGGGCATCAACCACGACCCGGTCAAGCTGCAGTTCGTGCGGTCGATACAGGAGATTGCGGAAGAATCCGGCACGCTCGTCATCGCAGAGGGCATCGAAACATCGACCGAGCTGTTGATGATCCGCGACCTGGGCATCGCCTATGGACAGGGCTACCACATCGCCCGCCCGCATCCCACGCCCGCCGCCCAACTGTCCGCCGAAGTCGCGAAAAATCTCAACACCAACGGTGTCGCAGTCTATCCGCAGAAGAGCATGTTCGAAAACAACGTGGTGACGGCAATGAAGCTCCTGCGCGCCGTTCCCAGCGTATCGCCGGACATGACGAACAATCAGGTGTATGACGTTTTTCGCGCAGACCACGACCTGCAGATCCTGCCCGTGGTGGACAAGGGAATACCGGTAGGCCTGATCACGCGCCCCGACCTGATCGACCGCTTTGCCCAGCCTTACCTGCGCGAGCTGTACGGCCGCAAGCCCTGCACCTTGTTCATGGACGCCCGGCCGCTGATCGCAGACAAGGACACCAGCCTGCAGGACCTGAGCCAGATCATCGTGGAAGCCGACCGCCATCACCTGTCGAACGGCTTCATCATCACCGACGAGGGCCGCTACCTTGGCATGGGCACCGGGCACGACCTGATGCGGGAGATCACGCAGATGCAGATCCAGGCAGCACGTTACGCCAACCCGCTCACCCTGCTACCAGGCAACGTGCCGATCAACGAACACATCGACCGCCTGATCCAGAACGGCGCGCGCTTCGCCGCCTGCTATGCGGATCTCGACCACTTCAAGCCGTACAACGATGTCTACGGCTATCGCAAGGGCGATGACGTCATCCAGCTCACCGGACGCATCCTCGCCGCGCATTGCGACCCGAGCCGCGACTTCATCGGCCATGTCGGCGGCGACGATTTCATCATCCTGTTCCAGAGCGACGATTGGGAACAGCGCTGTGCGGACGTCCTGAAGTCCTTCGAACCCGCGGTGCTGGAGCATTACAGCAACGACGACCGCGAGCGCGGCGGGTACATCAGCGAAGACCGGCGCGGGCGCAAGGTATTCCACTCGCTGATCAGCCTCTCGCTCGGCGTGGTGCGTGTCGAACCGGGGCAATACCTTTCCCACCACCAGATCGCCACTGCTGCTTCGGAAGCAAAGAAGCAGGCGAAAAAAATCCCCGGCAACAGCTTGTTCGTGGAACGTCGCCAGGGATCCAATTTGCCGCTGTGGCCGGCGCAGTAGAGACCGGCCTGCGGTATTTATGCCGCGCCGGTCAGCTTCTTGCCAGGCGCTTCAATCCGCCCATGTAAGGCTGCAGCACTTCCGGAATGTCGACACTGCCGTCGGCCTGCTGGTAATTCTCCAGGATGGCGACCAGCGTGCGGCCGACAGCCAGTCCGGAACCATTGAGCGTATGCACCAGTTCCGGTTTGCCCTGCGCATTGCGGAAGCGAGCCTGCATCCGGCGCGCCTGGAAAGCTTCGCAATTGGATACCGAAGAAATTTCGCGATAGGTGTTCTGCGCCGGCAGCCACACTTCTAGATCGTAGGTCTTGGCTGCGCCGAAGCCCATGTCGCCGGTGCACAGCGTGATGACGCGATACGGCAATCCCAGCTTCTTCAGGATGTTCTCGGCGTGGCCGACCATCTCTTCCAGTGCCTCGTAGGACTTGTCCGGATGCACGACCTGCACCATCTCGACCTTGTCGAACTGATGCTGGCGGATCATGCCGCGGGTGTCGCGGCCGTAGCTGCCCGCTTCGGAACGGAAGCATGGCGTATGGGCGGTCATCTTGATCGGCAGCGCATCAGCGGGAACGATCTCGTCGCGCACCATGTTGGTCAGCGATACTTCCGAGGTTGGAATCAGGTAGAGCGCTTCCCCCTCGCCTTCCTGGCCGCCCTTCTTCACGGCGAACAGGTCTGCCTCGAATTTCGGCAACTGGCCAGTACCGCGCAGTGAATCCGCATTGACGATGTACGGCGTGTAGCACTCGGTGTAGCCATGCTCGCGGGTTTGCGTGTCGAGCATGAACTGGGCGAGTGCGCGATGCAGTTGGGCGATTCCGCCTTTCATGACGGCGAAGCGCGAGCCGGTCAGCTTGGCCGCGGTGTCGAAATCCAGTCCGAGCGCGGCGCCGACATCGACATGGTCCTTCACTTCGAAATCGAACTGGCGCGGCGTGCCGACCTTGCGCATTTCCACATTGCCCGACTCGTCGGTCCCCACCGGCACGGATTCGTTCGGCAGGTTGGGAATCGACTGCATGAATTCGCTCATCTTCGCCTGCACGACGTCGAGTCGCTCGGCGGAAGCCTTCAGCTCGTCGCCGATACCGGCCACTTCCGCCATGACGGCGGAGGTGTCCTCACCCTTGCCCTTGAGCATGCCGATCTGCTTGGAAAGCGTGTTGCGCTTGCTCTGCAGCTCCTCGGTACGGGTCTGGATCTGCTTGCGCTCGGCTTCAAGGGCATTGAAGGTCGCGACATCGAGCTGGAACTTGCGTGTGGCCAGGCGGGTGGCAACGCTGTCGATGTCCTTGCGGAGGAGTTGGATGTCGATCATGGAGATGCGGGATTCTGGATGCGAAAACCGCCATTGTACCAAGCCGGAGGGCGTTTTCCGTCCGATCCCCGCCGGTGGCAGTTGATGCCGTACAAGGCAGGCGACGTTCTTCGGCAGCGCTATTTCTTGTCGTTTTTGCGCGCCTGGCGATCGAGCTCGCGCATCCACGCCAGCTTCTCGCCGATCTTGCCTTCCAGGCCGCGCGGCACTGGCTGGTACCAGCCTGGCTCCTTCATGCCGTCCGGCAGGTAGGTTTCGCCCGCAGCATAGGCGTCCGGCTCGTCGTGCGCGTAACGATATTCGTGGCCGTAGCCCAATTCCTTCATCAACTTGGTCGGCGCGTTCCGCAGATGCACCGGCACCTCGCGCGACTTGTCCTGTTTCACGAAGGCTTTGGCCTGGTTGTATGCCATGTAACCAGCATTGCTCTTGGCCGCCATTGCAAGGTAGATGACTGCCTGCGCCAGTGCCAGCTCGCCTTCGGGCGAGCCGAGTCGTTCATAGGTCGTCGCTGCATCGTTCGCGATCTGCATCGCACGCGGATCGGCCAGGCCGATGTCTTCCCACGCCATGCGGATGATACGTCGAGACAGGTAGCGCGGGTCGGCGCCACCATCGAGCATGCGGCACAGCCAATACAGCGCAGCATCGGGGTTCGATCCCCGGACGGACTTGTGCAGCGCCGAGATCTGGTCATAAAAGTTGTCGCCGCCTTTGTCGAAGCGGCGGGCGTTGAGCGTCAGCGCATTTTTGACGAAATCTGCATCGATCACGGTCACGCCGGCGGCGCGCGCTGCAGTGTCGGCCTGTTCGAGCAGGTTGAGGAAACGCCGCGCGTCGCCGTCGGCATAGCCGATCAGAGTATCGACCGCGATGTCTTCGAACTTCAAGTGCGCCAGCGCCTGCTGCTGCGCTCGCTTGAACAACTGGCGCAATTCATCTTCGGTCAGCGCCTGTAGCACATAGACCTGGGCGCGCGACAG
>DASVLM010000127.1:0-3916 GCA_036384875.1 Noviherbaspirillum sp. | reverse complement strand
CATGAACGACAAGATCACGAACCAGAGCAGCGGCAACAGCTTCGGCGTCGGTATCCGCCACCGCTTCTGATTGTTTCCTGCCTGATAGAGAACCCGGCCTTGCGCCGGGTTTTTTTCCGGGCGCATTCCACGCATCAGCGTGCCTTGATCGGCTGCCCCTGCGTCGTGAAGATCAAGGTGCGGCCGACTTCGAATTCGGTGTGGATCGCCTCGGCCAGCGGCGGATTCACTCCCGCATCAGCCTTCCAGGCAATGAGAAAGTTGGCGCCGGAACCGCCGCTTGCATCGCTGCGCGGAACGAACAGCTCCGCCGTGCCCAGCGGCGGAATCGTGCGCGGCGTCGCCAGGTATTCCTTCAACAGCTTGCCGTCGGTGTCGTAATAACGCGCATACATCACCTTGATGCTGTTGCGCATGTCGGTATTGCGGATGCTGACATGGACCGACAGCAGCTTGTCGTTCGGCTGTCCCTTGCGGTCCAGCTCGCCATAGTAGATGTGCGAATAGATAGGCAGGTAAAGCAGTTGTTCGGCAGCCGGCGCGGCATTCTGCGCTGCGCCGGGAATGGCCGTGGCGGCAAGGATGGCGGCGAGCGCAAGCGCGAACGAGGCAAGGAGCTTCGATGGCAGCTTCATCATTCGGCGTCGTTGTTTGTCGGTGTACCGTCCCGAAGCGTGTGGAAACGCAGCGAGCTGACGAGGTCGGCGAAGTAGCCGCGCGAGGCCTCGTAATCGCCGCAGGCATAGTCGTGGAAGGATGCGCGCACCACCAGCGGCGGCTGCGCGATGATCTTGCCGATGGTGCGATAGGAATTTTCCACCGCGAGACAGTCGGTGACGGCGATGCAGCTGTTCTCGCCGCTGTCGCTGGTTTCAGCCACCACCTGCCAGCGGTAACCCTGCATGTTCTGCAGCGATTTCAAGTCGTTCGCCTTGAAGGACTTCGCCACCTCTTCCGGCGAACGGCTGTCTTCCGTGCCGAGGCTCCAGGTGCTGATGTACAGTCCCTTGGTGCCGTCGCCGGATTCGAAATAGACCGAACTGCTGTCGGCAGTCTGCTTCTGCTCCCAGTCGGAAGGCAGCGCCATGATCCAGTTGTCGGTGCGGACGACGTTGTAGTTTTCCATGTGTGGCAGTTCGCAGTAAGGGTCAGCGGGCGAGCGGATTCGGTGTCGGCTCGGCGAGCTTGCTGAGCGTGTTGCGGTCGGTATGGTGGAAAGGCTCGTCCCTGCCGCGAATCATCATGACCGTATCTTCATCGTACGACCAGGTGCCATCGTCATTGATCGTGACCTTGATGCGATATTCGACGGTATTGAACGCGTATTCCAGGAAGGGGTTGGAACGGATACCGAACGTTTCCGACTCCTTCTTCGCGATCAGCTCGAAGCTCCTGGCATCGGCGCTGGCGTTGCCGACTGCCATCGCGATCTGCCCGCGCGGGATCGCGAGCGTTTGAATGATCGTCCCGGTCGCCGGTTCCCATAACCAGTAACCGACCTGGTCATGATAGGTCTTCACCTGGTCGGGTTTGTTGACGTGCACGTGATAGCGCAAGCCATAGAACAGTTGCGGACCGTTGGTGGTGGGGTCGATCGGTTGCAGCTCGATGCGTTCGACATACGCCTGCTTGCGCGGGCCGTCCGCCTTGGGCTTGACGTCGAGTCCGCGCGTGCCCTGCCAGATGCCGGCCATCGCGCGCAGCGGGCCGAGGTTGTTCAACGTGTTGACGTCGACGTTCGACGGCTCGGTATAGATATCCTGCGGAAAATCGTTCATGTTGTCATTCGAACCATGCCGGCCTGCGGCGATGGAATGATTGTAGAGCGAAAACTTTCCTGACGCGAACCAGGCTGCGAACGTCGTACAACAACTACCCGGTTTCAGGAATCGCCCACGATCCCGATGCTGCAGCACTACACCGTCTTCGCCACCATCAGCCAGAAAATCGCGAGAAACGCAAAGAAGGCCGGAAATCCCAGCCCTGCCCACCAGCGGAAATAGAACCAGTAAGCAGCAGGCAAATCCGCGCCGCCGCGCGAGGCTTCCACTGCGACATCACGCATGCGCATCTGCAGCCACACTACCGGCAGCCAGCACGCGATTGCAATCGCGTACAGCGCGAGCGACCAGCGTATCCAGTGGCTCGTCATCGGAAAGCCGGCGAGATGAATCAGATAAAAACCCGTCAGCGGCTGGATCACCGCCGTGGGCGTGGTGAACAGCCAGTCGGCGATGACGACGATACGCGTTACCACTGCGACGGCACGGGTGTCGCGCGTCAACGTGGTACACAGCATGCAGAAGGCGGAACCGATACCGGTGCCGAACAGCAGCGTGGAAGAAATGATGTGCAGCCACTTCACCGCGAGATATTCCATCAACGCTCCTCCACTTCCAGCAGCAACCAGATCGCCGCCAGCATCGGCAGGTTCTTCAGCAGCGGGCCGTAGGGATGCAGCCAGAACTCCGGCAGGAAGAAGCTGATGACGACGGTGTAGAACGCGATCACCCCAGCCTGCGCAATCCATAGAAAGTAACGCCGCTTCAAAACCAGCGTACCGACGCCGAATGCGAGATCAAGCAATGCGGCGCCATAGAGCATGACGGGCGCGAGCACTCCTTCGATATGAACGCGTGCCAGCAGCGCATAACTGTCTCTCACCGGATACAGGCCGAGCGAGACGATGCCGGTAACGATCCATACCAGCGCAATGGCGAAACGCAGCAAAGGCAGCAACCAGTCCAGCTGCGCGCGCAGGCGCATTGCGGGCGCATCATGCACGAATGCGCGCACGCCGCGCGGCGCACGCCCGAGCAATGCGGTGATGTCCTCTGCGCCGGCGGTGTTGCCGCGCTCCAGCATGCCCAGCGTTTCACTGTCCAGCAGCGCGTCGGGCAGCATGCCGCCTGCGCGTGCTGCAATGCGTACCAGCGGCATCGGCACCGGCAGGAAGTGCGCAGGCGGCAAACCCATTGCACCGCGCAACTCGCCGAGGAATCCGCGTAGCGAGTACGGCTCCGGACCTACCACCGACAGTTGCGAACGGCGATGCAAGGGTTCATGCAACGATGCCAGCACCACGGCAACAAGGTCGTCCACATGCACCGGCTGCACCTGCTGCGCGCCCACGCCCGGCACTGGGATCAACGGCAGGCTTGCCAGCATCGCGAACATGCGCGCACTGGTTCCGCCCGGAACGAATACCAGCGAAGGCTGGAGAATGACGGAACGTACCGGCAATCCGCGCAGGAATTCGTCCGCATGCCGTTTGCTCAAGTGATAGCGGCTCTGCGCATGGCTGTCCGCCCCGAGCGCGGAGAGCTGGATCACGAGACTGGTGCCGGCCTGCGCGCACGCTGCGAACAAGGCGCACGGCGCCCGTTCATGGATGGCGCTGAAGGTTTGCATGCCGTGCTCGCGGATGATACCGACCGCATTGATCACGACATCGACACCGGCCAGGCGCGGCAGCCAGTCTTCCGGATGGAAGTCCTGGGTGAAGTCGGCCCGCACGTACGTGAAGCGCGGATCGGGATGCGCAGGCGGCGTGCGCACCGCGCAGATTACGCGATGCTTTGCGGCAGCAAGCGCACCGGCGAGATGCCTTCCGATGAATCCGCTTGCGCCGGTCAGCAATACCACCATGGAACCCTCCTCCTCTTTCCGCATCCCATTGTCATTCGATACGACTCGGCGCCGGGCTGCCGGTTCAGTTCATTGCACGGAGGAAGCATGAAGTCATGGAGGGAAGCGCTGCGCGGCGGCGTACTTTCGGGGAGCATCGCCAGCGTGTTGTCGGCGGCAGTGCTTGCCTGGCGGGGGCAACGGGAATGCGGTTCCTGCTTTGGTCCGACGAATGCCATCAGTCACTGGATCTGGGGCGACGAAGCCACCCTGCACGACGAGCCGAGCC
>DASVLM010000126.1:0-2941 GCA_036384875.1 Noviherbaspirillum sp. | reverse complement strand
TACAAGGCGCTGAAGGCGAGCCCGGAATACGCCACGCTCACGCCGGCGCGCAAGAAGATCATCGAAAACGCCCTGCGCGATTTTCGCCTGGGCGGCGCGGAGCTGCCGGACGACAAGAAGGCGCGCTACGCCGAGATCCAGGAACAGCAGGCAGCGCTGTCGACGAAGTTTTCCGAGAATGTGCTCGACGCCACCAATGACTACAAGCTCTACGTCGAGAATGAAGCCGACCTTGCCGGCCTGCCCGACGACGTAAAGCAGGCCGCGCGCGCCGCTGCCGAAAAGGACGCCAAATCCGGCTATAAATTCACGCTCCACTTCCCTTCCTATTTCCCGGTCCTGCAATACGCCGACAACCGCGCGTTGCGCGAAACGATCTATCGCGCCAATGTGACCAAGGCATCGGAACTCGGTGCGAAACCCGAATGGGACAACACGCAGAACATCGTCGAGATCCTCAAGCTGCGCGACGAGGAAGCCAAGCTGCTCGGATTTGCAAACTTCGCCGAAGTGTCGCTGGTGCCGAAGATGGCCGAGAAGCCGCAACAAGTCATCGATTTCCTGCAGGATCTCGCCAAGCGTGCGCGCCCCTTCGCCGAGAACGACCTCGCCGAACTGCGCGCCTTTGCGAAGAAGGAGCTGGGTCTCGATGCGCTGGAAGCATGGGACATCGCCTATGCGTCCGAAAAACTGCGCGAACAACGTTATGCCTTCTCGGAACAGGAAGTGAAACAGTACTTCCCCGAACCCAAGGTAGTTGAAGGCTTGTTCCGCGTCGTGCAGTCGCTGTTCTCGGTCGACATCAAGCCGGACAGCGCGCCGACCTGGCACAAGGATGTGAAATTCTTCCGCATCGAAAAGAACGGCCAGCTCGTCGGCCAGTTCTATCTCGACCTGTATGCGCGCAACGGCAAGCGTGGCGGCGCGTGGATGGACGACGCGCGCGGACGCCGTCGTGCACAGGCAGGCGTGCAGACGCCGGTCGCCTACCTGACCTGCAACTTCTCCGAGCCCGCCGTCGTCGACGGCAAGCAGAAGCCCGCACTTTTCACGCATGATGAAGTCATCACGCTGTTCCATGAAACCGGCCACGGCCTGCACCACATGCTCACGCAAGTGGATGAACTCGGCGTATCGGGCATCTCCGGCGTCGAATGGGATGCGGTCGAACTGCCTTCGCAGTTCATGGAAAACTTCTGCTGGGAATGGGACGTGCTGCAGCACATGACCGCGCATGCCGACACCGGCAAGCCGCTGCCGCGCGAACTCTTCGACAAGATGATCGCCGCGAAGAACTTCCAGTCTGGCCTGCAGACGCTGCGCCAGGTGGAATTCGCGCTGTTCGACATGCATCTGCATTTCGACCACGATCCGTATGCCGGCAAGGCAGTGCAGGAGGTGCTGAACGAAGTGCGACACAATGTCGCGGTGCTGGTCCCGCCGGCCTTCAATCGTTTCCAGAACTCCTTTGGTCACATCTTCGCCGGCGGTTATGCCGCGGGCTACTACAGCTACAAGTGGGCCGAGGTATTGTCCGCGGACGCCTACAGCGCTTTCGAAGAAGCCAGCGCCGCCGGCGACAACATTCTGTCGGCCGAAACCGGGCGCCGCTTCCAGCAGGAGATCCTGGCAATGGGCGGCTCTCGTCCGGCACTGGAGTCCTTCAAGGCTTTTCGGGGCCGCGAGCCCAAGATCGACGCCTTGCTGCGTCACAGCGGCATGGCGACCTGAGCATCCACGAAGACGACATGAAGCGAGCCCATAAAATCGCCGGCCTGCTGTTGGCAATGTGCACAGTTGCCGCGCATGCCCAGCTCTATAAATGGACCAGTCCGGACGGCAAGGTAACCTACGGTGATACGCCGCCGCCATCGGCGGCCACCAAGGTCGAAACAAAGAACCTGACCATCGGCGAGGCCAGCGCCGGCGACTTTCCTTTCGAGGTCATGCAGGCGATGAAGAACAGCCCGGTGACCCTGTACACCACGCGCAATTGCATTCCCTGCGATGACGGGCGCAAGCACCTCAAGGATCGCGGCATTCCCTTCAGCGAGAAAACCGTCAACAGCAACGAGGACGTGGCGCAGTTTCGCAAGGCAGGCGGCGATACCAGCCTGCCGTTGCTGGTCGTCGGCCGCCTCAAGGAGCGCGGCTATGAGCCAGGCGCATGGGACAGCACGCTGAGTTCGGCAGGCTACCCGGACAGCAACAAGCTGCCGAAGAATTATCGCCAGCCGGTGGCGCAACCGGCGGCACCGAAGCCGGTTGCCGCTGCCAAATCGGAAGAAGCGATACCAGACCGCACGCCGCCAAAACCTGGCCCTTCAGAACTGCCGCCGCCAATCGGCAACGCGCCGCCAGGCTTCCGTTTCTGACGGCAGAGATGACGATGACTCGCATCGATTTCCACAGCAACGTTCCCGACAAGCTGGGCTATGCCTGCCGCCTGGTGCGCAAGGCCCGAGCGGCCAATTGCAACATCGTGCTGTTGCTGGAAAGCCGGACAGAGCTGGCCGAGCTTGATGAACGCCTCTGGACGTTTTCCGAACTCGACTTCATTCCGCACGTGCATGCAGGCGATCCGCTGGCGTCCGGCACGCCGGTGATCCTCACCGACAGCGACGACGCAGACCTGCCGCATCATCATGTGCTGATCAATCTGTCCGCCCGCACGCCGGCGCACTTCGCGCGCTTCGAGCGCATGTTCGAGATCATCTCCTCGGAGGATGGGGACAAGGCAGCCGGCCGCGAACGTTACCGCTTCTACCAGCAGCGCGGATATCCCTTGACCCACTTTGTCGCGGACCAGGCATGAGCAACCCCACGATGGATGCCGGCATTCCGGTACTGACAGAAATCATTCCGGCCACACCGCCGTCCGCGTCCGCGCCTGCAACGCCGGCGCCGATGCCGATGCCGACAGCAACGCCGGCGCCCGCCG
>DASVLM010000125.1:0-5023 GCA_036384875.1 Noviherbaspirillum sp. | reverse complement strand
TGTCAGCAATGCCGGCACTTTGCTCCTGGCTGGCGACGGTGATATTGCCCATGATGTCGGTCACGCGCCGCACCGATGCCACGATATCCGTCATCGTCTTGCCGGCCTCGTCGACCAGTTCGCTGCCGGCGTCGACCTTGTTGACGGAATCGCCGATGAGCTGCTTGATTTCGCGCGCCGCTCCCGCCGAACGCTGCGCGAGGTTGCGCACTTCCGCCGCCACGACCGCGAAACCCCTGCCCTGCTCTCCCGCGCGTGCCGCCTCCACGGCCGCATTTAACGCCAGGATGTTGGTCTGGAAAGCGATGCCGTCGATCACGCTGATGATGTCCACGATCCTGCGCGAGCTCTCCTTGATCGAGCCCATCGTATCGACGACCTGCGCCACCACGTTTCCGCCGCGTAGCGCGACTTCGGACGCCGACGCGGCGAGCTCGTTGGCACGCTGCGCGTTTTCCGCATTCTGGCGAACGGTCGCGGTCAGTTCTTCCATCGAGCCTGCTGTCGCCTGCAGGTTTGATGCCTGCATTTCCGTCCGCGCAGAGAGGTCGCTGTTGCCATGCGCGATTTCTTGCGACGCGCGGTGGATGGTTTGAGTGCCCTGCCGCACTTCACCAACCGTTTGCACCAGGCTGGCGTTCATGTCCTGCAGCGCCTGCAACAACTGGCCGATCTCGTCGCCGCGGGTGACAACGATCTGTGAATCCAGCTCGCCGGAAGCTACGCGCCTTGCCACTGCCACCGCTTCGGTCAACGGCCGCGTGATGCCGCGCGTGAGCATGATCGCGCAGGCAATACCACACACCAGCGCGCCGGCGCCGGCCGCAAGCAACACGACCAGCAGGCGATCCGCCGTCGATACCGTGCCGGCGAGAATGCCAGCGGATGTTGCCTGCTGCAGTTCGACGAATTTGCCGATGCGCGCGAGTATGTCGCGATGCAAGGGCTCGACTTGCGTCATGATGGCCTTCGCTGCCGAATCGGCGCTGCCCACCGCTTGCCCCACGCCGGCGCCCATCGACGCAGCGACCGCATTGCGGCCGTCTTCCAGCGCCTGCGCGATCGCATGCCTGAGCGGCTGTTCGAGCTGCCGGTCGAGGCGGGTGATGTCGGCAATGATTTCCTGCTCGTCGGTGTTCAGCCCAAGCCTGACGAGCTTGTCTCGTGCATCGACGTATCGGTCGCGCGCCGCCTGGATTCTTTCCTCTTCCTTCTTCATCTGGCCGACTTCATTGTGCAGCCCGATGTTGCGGATCGCGATCGCGCTTTCGAACAGCGCGCGTTGCATGGCATTGGTCAGCTCTGCCTTGGCGTTGGCGCCCCCCAGGCCATTGATGAGCAGGTCGCGGTTGCGCAGGCTGGTCATGCTTACCATTGCGACGATGAGCGCCAGCAGCGCGAGCACGATGCCAAATCCGGCGCCGAGCCGAACGCCGATCTTCAGGTTGCGCAGCTTCATTTCCTTGTCTCCTTGGATGTAATGCGCCGTTTGCCTTTTCGACTTGTTGTCGGCGCGGCAGATGCATTGCTACATGATCGTTCCCGTCTGCCACGGCACGAATTCGTTCTGTCCGTAGCCGTGTTCCTCGCTGCGCGTCTTGCGTCCGGACGCGGTATCGAGCATCGCCTGGAAGATGCGCGCTCCCGCCTGCTCCACAGTTTCGCTGCCGTCGCTGATGCCGCCGCAGTTGATGTCGATGTCTTCCTGCTGGCGATGCCACAGCGCAGTGTTCGATGCGAGCTTGAGCGACGGCGACGGTGCGCAGCCGTAGGCGGATCCGCGGCCAGTGGTGAAGCAGATGAGGTTGGCGCCGCCCGCCACCTGGCCGGTGGCGGAGACGGGGTCATAGCCCGGCGTGTCCATGAACACCAGACCGCGCGCTTCCACGCGCTGTGCGTACTCGACCACGTCTTCGAGGCGCGTGCTGCCGCCTTTGGCCACTGCGCCCAGCGATTTCTCCAGGATGGTGGTCAGGCCGCCGGCCTTGTTGCCGGCGGACGGGTTGTTGTTCATCTCGGCACCGCGTTGCGCGCAATAGGTTTCCCACCAGCGCAGGCGGGCCAGCAGTTTTTCGGCAACCTGCGGCGTGGCCGCGCGACGCGTCAGCAGGTGTTCCGCGCCATAGATTTCCGGCGTCTCGGAAAGAATCGCGGTACCGCCGTGACGCACCAGCATATCCACCGCCGCACCCAGGGCAGGATTGGCGGTGATGCCCGACAAGCCGTCCGAGCCGCCGCATTGCAAGCCGACGACGAGGTGCGAAGCAGGCAGCGGCTGGCGCGTGATGGCATTGGCGGACGGCAGCATGGCTTTCACCGCCTCGATGCCGCGCGCCACTGTCTTCGCCGTGCCGCCGCTGTCCTGGATCGTGAAGCTTTGCAGCTGTGCGCCTTCCTGCAGATGCTGCTCCGCGAGCAGCGCACCGATCTGGTTGGTCTCGCAGCCCAGGCCCACCATCAGCACCGCCGCGAAATTCGGATGACGCGCATAACCTGCCAGCGTGCGGCGCAGGATCGCCAGCGCCTCGCCTTCGTCGTCCACGCCGCAGCCGATGCCATGGGTCAGCGCGATCACACCATCGACGTTCGGATACGCTGCCAGCGCTTCCGGCCGCAGGTCGCGGCGAAAGTAATCGGCAATCGCGCGCGCGGCGGTGGCCGAGCAGTTCACGGACGTCAGCACACCGATGTAATTGCGGGTGGCGACGCGGCCGTCGGCGCGCACGATGCCGTCGAAAGTCGCCGGCACATCGACATGCGCCGTGGGCCGCGCATCGACGCAGAATTCATGCGCGCGGTCGAACTCGCCCATCGTCATGTTGTGGACGTGCACATGCTGCCCCGGCCCGATGGCGCGCGTTGCGAAGCCGATCACCTGCCCGTAGCGCCGCACTGCCTCGCCTGCATCGATGTGCGCGGTGGCGACCTTGTGCCCGGCGGGAACGAGTCCCGACACCGTCACGCCCTCGTCCGGCAGGCGGGTGCCCGAGACGAGCTGCGTGCGCGCGATCACGATGTTGTCGCTTGCATGCAAGCGTATGCCTGGATTGCTCATGTGCGTCTTCCGGCCTCTTACCAGTTGGTCAGCGTGCCGTCGTGGGCCAGACGGTTCACCGGCAGGTAGGCGCGCTGGTAGGGGTATTTCGCCGCCAGCTTTTCATCGATGTCGACACCGTGCCCCGGCTTTTCACCTGCGAACAGGAAACCGTCCTCGAAGCGATAGTCGTGCGGGAAGACTTCGTCGGTAGCGTCGGTGTGGCGCATGTATTCCTGGATGCCGAAGTTGGGCACCCAGGTATCGAAATGAAGCGCCGCGCCCATGCACACCGGCGACAGGTCGGTCGCGCCGTGCGAGCCGGTGCGTACCTGGAACATGGCGGCGAAGTCGGCAATGCGCCTCAGATGCGTGATGCCGCCGGCATGCACGACGGTGGTACGGATGTAATCGATCAGCTGGTTCTGGATCAGGTCCTTGCAGTCCCAGATGGTGTTGAAGACTTCCCCAACGGCGAGCGGCGTGGTGGTGTGCTGGCGGATCAGGCGGAAGCTTTCCTGGTTTTCCGCCTGCGTGGAGTCTTCCATCCAGAACAAGTGGTAGGGCTCGAGCGACTTGCCGAGACGGCCGGCTTCGATCGGCGTCAGGCGATGATGCACATCGTGCAGCAGGTGGACGTCTGGCCCGACGGCATTGCGCACCTTGTCGAACAGCTTCGGCGCGTGGCTCAGGTATTTCTCGGTGCTCCAGTCGTGTTCGCTCGGTAGCGAAGCATCCGCCGGTTCGTAGAACAGCTTGCCGCGGCCTACGCCGTACACATGGTTCAGGCCCGGCACGCCGCTTTGCGCACGGATCGCCTTGTAGCCCATCTCCTTGTAGCGCAAGACCTCGTCGACAGTCTCGTCGATATCCGCGCCGTTGGCGTGGCCGTAGACCATGACGCCGTTGCGGCTTCGGCCGCCCAGCAATTGATAGAGCGGCATGTTGGCAGCCTTGGCCTTGATATCCCACAGCGCGGTATCGACCGCGGCGATCGCCGTCATCGTCACCGGCCCGCGCCGCCAGTAGGCGCCTTTATACAGGTATTGCCAGATGTCTTCGATCTGGTGTGCATCGCGCCCGATCAGGCAGGGAATGACGTGGTCGGTCAGGTAAGAAGCGACCGACAGTTCGCGCCCGTTCAGGGTGGCGTCGCCGATGCCGGTCAGGCCTTCATCGGTAGTGATCTTCAAGGTAACGAAATTGCGGCCGGGGGAGCAGACGATGACTTTGGCGTCGGTAATTTTCACGGAATCCTCTTTCTTCTGGTCAGGGCAGTTTGCTGCATTTGGTAAGGCCAGTATGACGCATAAAATTATTTTTGGCTAGACCATATTGCGTTTTTGGTCTGACCACTTTAGAATGGCCTGACCAGTTTATAATTTCGAGGCAAAAGCCGGCCTCTCTAAACAAAGGCGGCAACACCTCGAAACCAACCTGGATACCAAAGAGACCATGCAAAAACCCTTGACCAGCAGCCCGGACGCTTCCAGCCACGACAACCGCCTCTTTCGCGTGGTCGGCGAGCGCATCCAGGGTTTGATCCGCGACCAGAAAATCGCCCCCGGCTCCCGCCTGCCGTCGGAGCGCGACCTGGCGGCGCAGCTCAACGTCAGCCGCGCCTCGGTGCGCGAAGCGCTGATCGCGCTGGAACTGACCGGCGTGGTCGAGGTCAGGGGCGGCTCCGGCATTTATGTCAGCGATCAGGCAAGCAGCCAGCCGGAAGAACAGGAAGTCGGCTCCGGCCCCTTCGAAGTGCTGTCGGCACGCCGCCTGATCGAAAGCGAAGTGGCGGCGATCGCGGCGCGCATGGCAACCGACAGCGCCATCGACACCATCCACCGCGCCCTGCAAGACATGGAAGCGCACTTCGAAGACATCAAGCGCAACGAAGACGCCGACCGCACCTTCCACCTCGCCATCGCGCGCGCCACCGGCAACACCGCGCTGGTGCAGGTGGTGGAGAACCTTTGGAATCAGCGCGGCCGC
>DASVLM010000124.1:0-12625 GCA_036384875.1 Noviherbaspirillum sp. | reverse complement strand
TACAAGGGCGTGACCGGCAACATCGCCTTCGACAGCAAGGGCGACATCAAGGAAGGCACGCTGACCCTGTACACCTACAAGGGCGGCAAACGCCAGCTGCTAGCAGTCACAAAGTAGCCAGCCACCCGAACAAGGTCTTGTCTTACTGTGGCATCAAGCGCTTGCCATATGCCGCACTGGCTTGTCCGACAAACCGCCGGCTATGTCACTGATATGGACGCAAGCGCCTCGGCCAGAAAGTCGAACACAGCCCGGATGCGAGGCACGCCGCGCAACTCGCGGTGCGCCGTCAGCCACACGGGCAGTTCTGGCAGGGGCTGGTTTTCCATGATCTGCTCCAACTGAGGAAACTGCCTCGCCACATGCTTCATTCCTATACCCACTCCTAATCCAGCCAGAACTGCCTGCCAGCCTACGATCTGGTTATCGGTACGAAAGGCAAACGTAGATTTGTCGACCTTGATGCCTGCCTTGCGAAACCCATCGATCAATTGCGTTGACTGGTCGAGGCCTACCCAGTGCAGTTGCGTCAGCGCCTGCGGCATGGCGGCGGCTTGCTGCATCGCCAGATAATCGCGCCGCGCAAAGAAACCCAAGGCATATTGCGCCACCTTGCGCGTCACCAAACCTTGCTGCGTTGGCTTCACCATGCGAACGGCAATATCGGCTTCCCGTGTCAGCAGGTTGCCGACGGCGTTGGATGCGACCAGTTCGATTTCGATAGCGGGATACATCGCGCGAAGCTGCAGAAAGATGGACGGAAGCACGTAAGCCGACATGACCTCGCTGGCCGTAATGCGGACGGTACCGGATACATCTTCCTGGCGCACCGTCGCCGCGATGCTCGCACCTTGCGCTGCCCCGAACATTCGCCGCACCGGTTCCAGCAAAGCCATGCCGGCTTCCGTTGCCTTGAGCCCTCGCGGCAAGCGCTCGAAGAGCGGCACGCCGACGAGGCTCTCCAATGCGGCAACCTGTCGCGACAAGGTGGGCTGGCTCATGCCGAGTAATGCGGCAGCACGGGTCAGCGATCCCTGCTCGGCAACGAAGTAGAACGCCTTCAGTGCATTCCAGTCCATCCGCAGCGGATCGAGAAACGGCTGTTTTGCAAGCTTTGCCTTGGTATTCATATATGCATAGCTCTATTTCAGATATACGCATTGTGGGGGTGCTTCAATCGATTGACAATAGCACCATTCAACCAACAGCAGGAGAGAAAAATGCATACCGATT
Organism: Noviherbaspirillum sp.; assembly: GCA_036384875.1. Lineage (GTDB taxonomy): Bacteria > Pseudomonadota > Gammaproteobacteria > Burkholderiales > Burkholderiaceae_D > Noviherbaspirillum. The sequence goes on along the minus strand of DASVLM010000124.1, from coordinate 11,392 downwards.
CTTCGCGCAGTGTATTGATTCTTGGCGCAAACGGGCGCTTCGGCCGTTGCGCCACCGAGGCATTCCGCCAGGCCGGCTGGCATGTTTATGCGCAGGGCCGCACTCCCGCAGCAAGCCGTCAAATCGGAGTCAGTCCGGTAACCTGCGACGCACTGGATGTCGACACGATCGTTCGCACTTGCGCCGGGAATATCCAGGTCGTCGTCAATGCCCTCAACCCGCTCTATACCGAATGGGAAACACGTTTGCTGCCACTGGCCGATGCGGCACTGCGTATCGCCCGTGAGACCGATGCCCTGCTGATGCTGCCTGGGAACGTCTACAATTTCGGATCAAAACTGCCTCCCGTACTAAGCGAGGACACGCCGCAGATTGATGACACATCCAAGGCAAAGTTGCGCATCGCGTTGGAAAACAACATGCGCGCCGCTGCAGAAAAAGGCGTACGGAGTGTGGTCATTCGTTGTGGCGACTTCCTGGGTGGAGACAGGCCGGGCACTTGGATGGACCTCGTCATCGCAAAGGATCTTGCCAAAGGGCGCGTCGTGTATCCGGGGCCACTCGATCTCAAGCACGCATGGGCCTATCTGCCGGATCTTGCCAAGGTCTTCGTGGCAGTGGCCGAACGACGCGCGCAACTCGCCCCGTTCGACGTGTTTCATTACGCCGGCCTCACATTGACCGGAGGTGAATTGATAAACGCATTGGAAGCCGCCATCGGGCGTTCTCTCAAGGTAGGAAATATGCCATGGTGGCTGCTGCGGCTGGCAAAGCCCTTCTCGTCGATGTTACGAGCGGTGATGGAGATGAAATATTTGTGGGACAAGCCGCACAGTTTGTCTGAAGTACGGCTGCGCAAATTGATTGGCCAAGTGCCGAGAACGGACATATCGAAGGTCCTGCAATCCGTGCTTGCGCCTATGGGCGTGGAATCTGCTGTTCGTGTGGCGATGTCAGTCGGCGAATGAGGCAGCGCGTGAGCGGCATTTGGCTGAGATACGCTGAAAAAAAATCCCGGGTGCATGACGCCCCGGGATAAAGAGTGAACCAGCAGCTTGGGACGATGCCACCCGGTCACCTTTGGAGACAACCTGTCAAAACTCCGATTCGCTCGTGTCGCACTACCGCCACTACAGGATTCATGTTAGCGCGGCACCCGAACTGCGAAGCGGCGTGTACGTGCAGAAATTGGCTCGATTGTGGCTGCCGCACACATCCAATTGCGGCACGCGTAGCATCAACGCGTGCCGCACAGCGGCAAGGAATGGATTTCAGCGGAACGGCAAGCGATGATTGGCAGCAGCAGCCGGAAGGTAGTGCCACATCCTGGTTCGCTGGCTACATCAATTCGGCCACCGAGCAGTTTATGTACCTGGTTGTAAACGACGTACAAACCTAGACCGGATCCTCCCTGGCCGAACCGTGTCGTGAAGAACGGCTCGAAAACATGTTGCAGCACCTCTTCCGGAATGCCATTTCCATCGTCGATGAACGACAGCTCGACCATATCTTCTTCCATGGTTGCCGAGCGTATCGTCATGCTTCCTCCGGTGCGCCCGTCGAACGCGTGGGCCAGTGCATTGGTAATGAAGTTGGCAAGTATCTGGCTGATCGTCCCCGGGTAGCTATCCATTTCGATGCCGGACTCAAGCTCCAATACCACCCTGTATGGCGTCTTCCTTATGCGGGGAGAGATTGCCGTCATCGTGTCGCGAACGACATCGGACAGCACAAAGCGACGCCGGACATCGCTTGCCTGGTCCACCGAGAGTTGCTTGAAATGGCTGACAATGTCGCCGGCACGCACCAGGTTGCGTTCCAGTACCTCATAGATATCTTCAACGTTACGGATATACGTATCCAGCATGCTGCGCTTGAGGCGGCCTTCCTCGTAACCGGATTTCATCACACGAGTTTCATGCGCGAGAGTGGTTACTATCGTGAGCCCGTTGCCGATCGGAGTATTCAACTCATGAGCAACACCTGCAACCAGGGTACCTAGTCCGGCCAGTTGGGCTGTACGCACCAGTTCGGCCTGGGTGCGTTGCAGGTCGTCCAGCGCCTTCACCAGGCTGGCGTTGGCTGCCTCCAGCTCCGCGGTGCGTTGTGCGACTTTCGATTCCAGCGTCTCATTGAGCGCAGTTAACTCCATCTTCGCATCAAGCAAGTCGCACACCTGTTGCCGGAGTCGACTAGTGAGTTCGTTGTAGTCAAGCCGGGTCATGTCCAGCTCGCGCGCCATGCGCTCGATTTTGAATTCCGTCGCCGAAGCACGCTGATACGCCGCATCTGCAACTTCAATCGCATCCAACCATCCGGGAGCAAGCCGTGCCACCATGTCCATGCAATGCGCAGGCACTGTCATCCACCAGGACAGTCTCGACAAGCGAACGAGCTGCATACTCTCGCCAGGCGTAAAGACGATTCCCAGCAAGCGGTCAACGCAATCTTCCAGCGGCAACGCCAGCTCATCCAGGTGAGTAATCCATAGTGCCACCGGTGCCGCAAGCAGATCAGCCTTGCTCAGCGAAGTGAATGTAAATCCCGCAGGCGCCTGCGATGCGTTGGTCAGCATGCGCATGGCCTGATCTCCGTTCCCAGCAAAAGCAACACGAAGGTCATGTTGTGGAACAAGTTGCGTGTGTAGCCGTCCTTTCGTGCCATTGGCCCAATTTCACCGAAAGAGGGAAAGCCTGCCAATGGCAAGCAGTGCTGGAAGCGCTCTTCAATGAAGCGCACTTCATGTTCGATATGCCCACCCATCAGCCACTTGCGCCCGGCGCAGCTGATGATGAGCGCGGCCGCCGGCACAAAGTTCGAATGCATTGCCTGAGCCGCAACTGTGTGCACCTCGGTCTCAAGCGCATCCGGCCGAGCCATGCACACTTGCACCAGACTGCCGTTGCGGATGCCGCCAAAGAGGGTCAGCGTAGAGGTATCCGCTGTGGCCGCCTGGTTCACCGCTCGCAACTTCTGCTCATCACCGTCGTCCGGATCAATGAGTTTGAGCGCAATGCCCTGGTCCGATCGCATGATCGATTTTCCGGTCTGCTGTTCAACAAAAGCCACTGCTTCCATGCCGCCGATACGACGCAGCATCATGCCTTCCGCATCATCGACGATACCCGGCGTGCCAACCGGCGACATTGAGTTGCCAAGGTGGATCTGGAACGCGAGTGGACCGTCCACAGCCAGCATCACGACAGCGTCCTTCAGGTGCATGCCGTCCATGAAGAGCAAGCCACGTCCTGCCTTGCCGGTATCATCGCCAGCCAGTCCTCCTATCACTGGCACATTGACTTCCTCGTGTACCACGGCTTCGATCCTGCTGCCATCTGCGCTGGAATCGCACACCATGAAGTAGAAAGCAGGCTGCCTGCCCTCCAGTTTTACGGCAAGGCCGTCCAACGCCCGCCGGACGGCGCCTTCCGGATCGGCGGCGACTCCGCTTCTGCTTTCGACATGCCAGCGAATCGTCCCGCCGCCATCAATTCCAAGCGCAGCGGCGCCGACGTCCGATACCAGCGATGATTCGAAGAAGCCGTCACCGCTGGTGCCGATGACACGCACATCGCAGCAACCCAGGCCATCGTACAGGCCGCTCATGAATTCAGCCCAATCGTCGTAATAGGTCGTAACGAAGAGGAACACGATTTCCGGTTCTATGCCGGCCAGTTCCTGGCCGAGTGCAAGCCCCGCGCGATAAGGGTCCGCAATTGTGGTACTGGCAGATCGAGCACGCATCATGTCCCCCTTGGCGCGGTTATCGACGGATCTTGCCGTCCGCAGTCAGGATAGTGAGTTCAACCAGTCGCGACGCCACATGCTTTCCCGGCGCGAGGCTCACATCAAAGCCGCCGAGATCGAAGTCGTGCAGCGATTCGAGTGCGGCAATTGCACCTTCCTGCGAGAACTTCTTTGCGTTATGCATGGCCTCTGCAAACACCCGTGCAGCGACATAGCCTTCAATGCCGCTGTAGCTCGGCGCGAAGGCAGCACCCATTGCCGCCTTGCCGGCCGCAAGATAGTCGCCAGCCAATGGCGTAGTGACTGCATACGGATAAGGCATGACCTGGCTCACGATCACACCGCGCGATTCCTGCGACAGTTCGCGTGCGAGTGCCTGTGTGCCTACAGATGAGATCGTGCAGAACATTCCGCTGTAGCCCGCTTTGCGCGCGCTGCGGATGACAGCGGCGCAGGGCAGATAAGTGCTGATCAACACGATTGCATCCGGCTTTTCCGCCAATATCGTTCGTACCGCAAGATCGACATCCACCGAATTGCGTTCTACCTTGCCGATGCCTGTCGGTGCGAGGTATTGCAACTTCATCGCGCGCCCAACACCCAGCAAGCCTGACTTTCCCTCGCTGTCATCCTGGTAAAACACGCCGATACGGCGAATTCCCAGCGACAGCAGGTGACGCACGATGGCAGTGGTTTCATCGACGTATGAAGCGCGCAGGTGAAACACGAAGGGGTAATAAGGGATACGCAACGCTTCGGAGCCGGAAAACGGCGCAATGAACAGCTTGCGTGCCTCGACAATCATCGGCATCGCTGCAACGCTCGTTGCCGTGCCTATATATCCGAACAAAGCGAACACACCGCGTTCGATGAACTGCTTTGTGTTTCTGGCACATTGCTCCGGGTCGTAGCCATCATCCAGGGTATGCAGTTCGATCCTGCGCCCCGCTACGCCGCCGCGCGCATTCACCTGGTGGAAATGGCATTGCGCTCCTTGCATGAACTGGAGACCGAGCTCGCTCGCCGGTCCCGTCAGCGGCGCGGACTGGCCAAGGACGATGGGTTGTTCCTGCGCCGATGTTCTCAGCGCAGGCACCGCCGCCACAGCAGCAACACCACAACCCGCCGCAAGGATTCGACGCCGCTTCATTGATTTTCCCTCGCCACGGCTTTCTGTCCAGCGCTGCCCGCGCGACGACGCAAGCTCTTTTCCATTTGCGGTCCATACCAGCGCGCAAGACCAGTCTGCAATTGCTCTGCGGCGGCTTCGGGCGACAGCGTACCGTTGATGACTGCAGCGCTCTTGACCCAGAAGTCGTCTTCGAGATTCGGCGTACCACGCGAAAGAATCTGATAGGTCGGCCTGACGGTCGATTCGCAACGGCCACGCCAGCCGGCGAATTCTTGGGCGAGCGGATCGCGCAACTCGACCTTGGACTTGTTCAGGCTGAAGAATCCCGGCAGCGCATTGGAGTACAGCACGGCGAACTCTTGCGAAGCCACAAACTCAAGGAACGCCCGGGCTTCTGCAGGGTGTTTCGATTTTGCATTCATGCCCATGGCAATATCGGGATGATCCGAGATATAGCACTTGTCTCCCTGCTTCTGTACCGGTGGCGGAAAGGCCCCGAGCTTGAAAGGAAATTTCTCGAAGTCCGCAATTTCCCAAGAACCGGCGGGATAAATGGCAGCCAATCCCAGGGTGAAGAGCACCTGGCTGTCTGTGTAGGTTTGCGCCTCGAAGCCTTCACCGAGAAAAGGGCGCCAGCGCGCGAGCATCCTGAACGGTTCAACCCATTCCGGATCGGTGAGTTTTGCCTTGCCGGCAATCAGCGCTCGACGGCCGTCTTCGCCCTTGTAATACGTCGGCCCGATGTTCTGGTAACCCAGAGTCGCAGCTTCCCAGGTATCGTGAGTGCCGATGGCGAGCGGTACATAACGCCGGTCTTTCCTGATTTTCTCCAGCACCGCGAAAAATTGCTCGACGGTGGCTGGGGGTGCAACACCGAGCCGTGCGAATACATTCTTGTTGTAGACGAATCCGTGGATGACGGATGCAATGGGAACGCAAAACGTCGTCCTGCCGTCATCGGTCGTCCATGCCGTTTTCGCCAGTGATGTGAAGTTGGCCAACCCCGCCAAACCGTCCAGATCCGACAGATAGCCTTTCTGGTACAACTGCAGCGCTTCGTCGAAAGCGCGGCAAGTCACGAGGTCGCCGGCTGCGCCGGCCTTCAGCCTGGCAGCTATGGTGGCGTTGTAGCGTTCCGGCGCGGTCGGCGTGAATTCGACCTTGATGTTCGGGTGCGCTTTCTCGAATGCCGGGATGATGCGGTCGCGCCACACCGGCAGGTCGTCGTATCGCCAGCTCTCAATCCTGAGCATGACCGGAGGCTGCGCAACAACAGATTCAACCATCACCAGAGCAGCCAGGACGAGCAGCCACGCCTTGATGCTGAATGCACGTCGCATGGAAATTCTCCCGCTCGCGGAGCTGCTCAGATGACGTTGGCCCACTCTTGATGCACCGCCGGCTTCGCGCGGGCCTTGCGAGACGTTTCATGTCGCACCGCGGGCCGGCGCGCCTGCATTACCGGCTGTGGCGTCTCGTCCAGCAGTTCAACTTCTGCCTGGATGGTTTGCAGTGGCAACGGCGCGACCTTGAATACGGTAACCGCCTCGACCAAGTGCTGCGCCTGTTGCGCAAGGCTTTCCGATGCAGCAGCCGACTCCTCTACCAGCGCCGAATTCTGTTGCGTCGATTCGTCCAGCTGTGCCACTGCAGTACGCACGGTGGCGATATCCGAAGCTTGCTCCGTGGTGGCGGTTCCTATGCGCGCGATCAAGCCGTGCACACTTTCTACCTGATGCGCGATCTCTTCCATCGTATGCCGCGCCTCGACCACCAGCTTTCCTCCTGCGCCGACCTTGTCGACACTGTCGCCGATCAGCATCTTGATTTCCTTGGCCGCTTGCGCGCTGCGTTGCGCCAGGTTGCGCACTTCGGCCGCAACCACTCCGAAGCCGCGGCCCTGGTCGCCCGCACGCGCCGCTTCGACCGCGGCATTCAACGCAAGGATATTGGTCTGAAACGCGATGCTGTCGATCAGGCCGGTGATTTCGCTGATTTTTGCGCTGGAGGAAGTGATCTGCTGCATCGTATCGACCACATTTCCCATCACCACACTTCCTTTTTCGACCGACTGGCTGGCACCGTTAGCAAGCCGGGTCGCCTCGTTCGCCGCGTCTGCATTCACACGGACATTCGCATCGAGCTGCTCCATTGCGGCAGCAACCTGCTGCAGGTTGGCTGCCTGCTCTTCCGTGCGATGGGAGAGGTCCATATTGCCGGCGGCAATTTCGCGGCTGCTGATCGCGATGCTGTCGCTGATGTTGCGTACATTCATGACCAGGTTCGTAAGTCCGCCAGTCATCCGCTCCAGCGCCCGAAGCATTTGCGCCGCCTCGTCCCTGCCCGATACATCGACCGTTGTTGTGAGGTCGCCCTTGGCGGTGGATTCGGCAACTTGCAACGCGTTGCGTATCGGCCGCGAGATGCTGCGGGTGATGGCCACGGCAAGCGCAGCGCCGAGCACGACCGCGCACAGCATCGCTGCGATGATCCATTTGCGCGCCACCAGGTAAGTAGTCGTGCCGCGACTGCCGGCATCCTGGCCGCCCTTGATGTTGTAGTCCACCAGCCGCCGCAAGGCGACAGCGGCGCGTTCATATTTCTGCTGCGAGTTGTAACGCAACAGTGCCCTCGCGTCCTCCGCCTCGTTGGCGCGCGATAGCCTCAGTACTTTGGCATGTTCGTCGAGATAGCGCTGCCGTTCGCGCTTGTATTCCTCCCACAATTTCTTTTCTTCGGCTGAATCCATCAGCTTGAGATAGTCGGCAGCATAGGCGTCCATCTGCGCGGCAATGGTGGCCATGTCCTGCTCGTATTTCTTCTTTTCATCCTCTTCGGTCGCGAGGATGTGCTGCGTTTCGGCGATACGGAAATTGGAAGAGGCGGTGTTCAACTCCGCCGTCAGGCGTGCTCCGGCCATCCATTTATCGGTAGTTTCGGTATTCGCCTGCTTCACATCGCCAAGCTTGGCGATGGCAAACAAGCCGAGTGCGGATGTGAGTACCAGCGTCGCGGCAAATGCAAGGGCAAGGCGCGATCCAATCGTAAGGAAGTTCATCTTCATCTCATACCTCTCAGAATCAATTTGCCGTTGCCTGCCGGGACGCCGCCGGGCTTCATGCAAAAGCCCGGCCGGCACCCGGAATACCGGGGCCGGGCGGGTAGGGCATCAGAAGCTGTGTTCCATGCCGACTTCCAGCGTATTGGCGGCATCCAGGCCTTCCGCCTTCGACTGACTGAGGTTGACGTACACGTTGGAACGCTTGCTCAGGTTGTGCTGGTAGCCCAGCGAAGCGCGGTACAACGCAGCCTTGGAAGCCGAGCACAGGCAGTCGTTGAGATGGCCGTATGCTGCCTTCAGCAGGCCGGACGGACCCATCGGCGCGGTCATTGCGAGTACGTACGACGAGTAGTTGACGTTGTTGACCGACGACTTGGTGTACGAGAACGACGGATGCACGACGCCAAAGTCATAGCCGCCGACGATGTCCCACATGCTGTCTTGCGGCACGTCATTGGAGAGGCCATGGCTCTGGTCGAAGCCGACACCCAGCAGCAGCGGGCCGTTGCGATAGGTCAGCGCACCGCCGATGTCGCGGCTGGTGCCATAGACGTTGGCGCGGTCGGACGGCGCGTAAGCCAGCTGGAAGGTGACGCCGTTCAGGTTGGGCGAGCGATAGCCCAGGGTACCCGGCGTACGCAGGTAGTTGGTCTGGGTGTAATTGGCTTGCTGGATCACCCAGCCCATGCCGGCCTGGTTACCGTTCCAGTACCACGGATCGGCGGCGAGCAATTGCTGCAGGCCTGCGGGAGACAAGACGTAGCCCGCATAGAACTCACCGAAGCTGCCGCCCAGCTTCAGCTCGGCATCGCGGCCGAAGATACGGCCCTGGGTCTTGAAGTCCTGGCCGCCGGTGCCGTTCTGAATGTTCAGGCCGCCTTCCAGCGTGAATGCAGCGTAGAGCCCGCCGCCGAGGTCTTCCTTGCCCTTCACGCCCCACAGGGAAGAGTTGTCCATCATCTGGAAGCTGTTGTTAAGGGCGGTATTGGTGCCCTGCACGGGCGTCTGCCCGGTGGTCTTGAAGTTGCTGGCGACCACGCCGGCATTGATGTCGCCATATAGCGTGACGGACGATTCCGCACTCGCAGCACCACATGCGAGCGACATGGCGATTGCCAACGGCAGGGCTTTCAGTTGAATGTTCTTCATTTCATCTCCTTGGTAGTCTTGAAAAAAAGTGGCCGCGATTGCCACGTGTCGAAGCACGAATGCCTCACTTGCTGCAAAACAGTTGCGACGGCATGCGTGCCTGCTACGCTGTCGGAATGAAAAGTGCCGGATGCTTCATGGTTCTCCCCTTTGAAAAAGACATCTGTTGTCTTAGAATTTGAAAAAACATCTCCCCTCCTGCATTGCTTATGCGATGCAGGTACATGAAGTCGTGCGCTACGCTGGATTTCGGGCAAAGACGGGCCTGTCCCGATTTCGCGTCGGGAATATCCTTGTTAGATAATGGCAAGCCGGCCTGCGGTTACGCAGCCCTGGTCGTGCAGCCCTTGTCGTGCTAGGGCGGGCCGCGATTCAGTAGTGTCTGGGTGTCCATACCCTGTTCCTCCCTCCTGTTGGACGCTGCTGCGTCATTCTTCTTGTTGCATCAAAGCGTCGATGTCACCTTGCTGAGGTGCTTCGGTTTGTCGGGATCGCGTCCGCGCGCCAGCGCGAGCGACTCCACCATTAGATAAAAACTCTGGATGGCAGCAACCGGATCGAGGTCCGGCGTCGCCGTCGTTGCGAGGGTAAGTTCTCGCTCAGCGACATCGGCCGGCGCAGCCAGCAGAACGCGCGCACCCCTTGCACGCATTTCTTTCGCCAGCGCCAGCAAGCCTTCCTGCGCCGGACCGCGCGGCGCAAACACAAGCATCGGATAACCTTCGTCGACCAGCGCCATCGGTCCATGCTTCACTTCCGCGCCGCTGAAGGCCTCCGCCTGAATCGCGCAGGTTTCCTTGAATTTCAGCGCAGCTTCCTGAGCAATTGCGAGACCCGTGCCACGCCCGATGACCATGATGCGTTCGGCGTGTTCCAGCACTTCAATGCCTGCACTCCAGTCCATGGCACAAGCGGCTTCGAGCGACTCAGGCAAACTGCGCATGCTTCGCGCCAGCTCGTCATCCCTGCTCCACGCTGCTGCGAGGCTGGCACCGGCAACCAGGCTGCAAATGAAACTCTTTGTCGCCGCCACGCTGCGCTCGGCACCCGCCAGCAGCGGCACATGCCACTCGGCTGCCTCGACCAGCGGCGATGCAACATCATTCACCAACGCAATCGTCGTACCGCCGCCTTCCCGGAAAGTAGCGATCGGTCCGCTCAAATCCGGGCTGCGGCCCGACTGCGAAATGGCGACCGCGAACATGCCCTGTGCCTTGATCGGCGCACCATAAAGCGTCAACAAGGACATGGGCAAGGACGCGACGACGTGCCCTCCGCGCACCGCGCTCATGTAAGAAAAATAGCTGGCCGCATGGTCCGAGCTGCCGCGCGCGATCGTGACAGCGCAGGTCGGCGGATGCACGTGGAGCAACCGGCCGAGTTCGGCGTAGCGACCCTCGTTCGCCTGGATATGGGTCGAGACGCATTGCGCCGCCGCGCAAGCCTCTTCACGCATCATTGAGGTCAATCCATTCTCCTTCGACATACACTTCTTTCAATGCAAGGTCCGGTGTGAACACCGCCATGTCTGCCCACGCGCCGGCCTGAAGGCGCCCGCGATCATCCGCGCCGATGTAATCTGCCGGGTATGTCGCCAGCCGGCGTGCCGCATCGTCCAGCGTTAACCCGATCTGCACCAGATTGCGCAGTGCCTGGTCCATCGTGAGCGCGCTTCCGGCCAGCGTGCCGTCTGCCAGTCGTACGCCGCCAAGGCATTTGCTGACAGTGTGCGAGCCGAGCCGATATTCGCCGTCGGGCATGCCAGCCGCCGCCGTCGAGTCGGTGACGCAGTACAGGCGGGGAATCGCGCGCAGAGCTGCGCGTATCGCCCCCGGATGCACATGCAGCAGGTCGGGAATGATCTCGGCGTATTCGGCATGCGCGAGCGCCGCGCCCACCATGCCCGGTGCGCGATGATGCAGCGGGCTCATGGCGTTATACAGATGAGTGAACCCTTTCATGCCTGCCTGCAGCGCCGCCACACCTTCTTCGTAACTGCCGGATGAATGCCCGCACTGCGTAGCAATGCCAAGCTTGTTCAGTTCACGCACAAAATCAAGGTGGCCCGCAAGCTCCGGCGCGAGCGTCACCACGCGAATCGGCGCGATTGCATGCAACGACCGCAGCTCTGCGATGTCAGCCGGGCGGCTGAAGTCCGGCTGTGCACCAAGTTTGCCGCTGTTGATGTACGGTCCTTCCAGATGTACCCCCAACACCCTCGCTCCGCCCGTTGCACGGCGGTCCGTTGCCCGCCCGACCGCGGCCAGCGCTTGCGCCAGGTCGGCATGCGGCGCGGTGACCGT
>DASVLM010000123.1:0-3523 GCA_036384875.1 Noviherbaspirillum sp. | reverse complement strand
GCCCACGCAGTTTTCATCGGCTGGCAGAACGCGGTCAAGGAAATGAAATCCATCATGGTTGCAGCACGGCTCGGCCTGCACAAGAAATGATCTACGGCATCGGCACTGACATCATTCAGATTTCCCGCATCGAGGCAGCGTTGGCGCGTAACGGTGAGCGCTTCGCCGAGAAGATACTTGGCCCGGAAGAACTGGAAAAGTATCTTCGTCGCAAAGCAAAGGTAGAGGCGCGCGGCATCCGATTCCTGGCTACGCGCTTTGCTGCAAAGGAGGCGTTTTCCAAGGCCATCGGACTCGGCATGCGCATGCCGATGACGTGGCGCGCGATGCAGACATTGAACGCTGCCAGCGGCAAGCCGGTCGCAGTGACTAACGGGGCGCTGAAGGAATTCATGGAACGAAACGGCCTGACTGCGCAGGTATCGATTACCGACGAAGCAGACTACGCTGTCGCCTTCGTCATTGTGGAGAAACAATGAGTACAAAAGCAGTGGACATGCCGCTCGGCCCGGTCATGCTGGATGTGGTCGGCCTATCGCTGGATGAAAACGATATCCGACGTATCCGTCATCCGCTCACTGGAGGCGTGATTCTTTTTGCACGCAATTTCGAGAGTCGAAAGCAGCTTTGCGAACTTACCGCAGCGATTCATGATGTGCGGCCCGGCGTGCTGATTGCTGTCGACCACGAGGGCGGGCGCGTGCAGCGATTCCGCAGCGATGGATTCACCCGGCTGCCCGCCATGCGCAAGCTCGGTGAGTTATGGGATCGGGACGTGCTGGCCTCGGTAAAGGCGGCCACTGACGTCGGTTACGTATTGGCAGCTGAATTGCGCGCGTGTGGCGTGGACTTGTCCTTTACTCCCGTATTGGACCTCGATTACGGTCAGTCTGGCGTTATCGGCGATCGAGCATTTCATCGCGATCCACGCGTGGTGACCATGCTGGCAAAAAGCTTGAATCATGGACTCGCGCTGACCGGTATGGCGAATTGCGGCAAGCATTTTCCAGGTCATGGCTTTGCCGAGGCCGACTCGCATGTGGCGATTCCGGTCGACGAAAGGCCGCTCGACCGGATTCTTGCGGAAGATGCAGCCCCTTATGGGTGGCTCGGACTCTCGTTGGCGGGCGTCATGCCGGCACACGTAATCTACCCGAAGGTAGATCCGCATCCTGCGGGTTTTTCCCGGAAGTGGTTGACGATATTACGCAAGGACATGGGCTTCGAGGGCGTCATCTTTAGTGACGACCTGAGCATGGAAGGCGCGAGCGTGGCGGGCGGCGTCGTCGACGGTGCCAATGCTGCCCTGTCGGCCGGCTGCGACATGGTGTTGATCTGCAATTCTCCCGACAAGGCTGATGAATTGCTTGATGGCCTGAAAATCGGAGAAAGCGCCGCATCCAGGGCGTCTGCCGTCCGTATAGCCGCACTCGTTCCGCAGGGAGCTGCGTTGTCGTGGGATGCGCTGCAGGAAGATGCGCGCTATTGCTCGGCGAAACAGGCCATCCAGAAGCTTGTCTAATCTGTGTCCGGCCGATGTCTGAAACAGAAGCTTCCGATTCGCGTGCCGCACTGCTGGAGGCAGTAGCAAAGCTGCCGCACCTGCCGGGTGTGTATCGCTACTTCGATATCGACGATAGCCTGCTCTATGTCGGCAAGGCGCGCGATTTGAAGAAGCGGGTTTCCAGTTATTTCCAGAAGAATCTGGCCAGCCCGAGAACTGCCATGATGGTCGAGCGCATCGTGCGACTCGAAACGACGGTCACGCGGAGTGAGGCGGAAGCGCTCCTGCTGGAAAACAACCTGATCAAGACACTTCAGCCGCGCTTCAATATCCTGTTTCGGGATGACAAATCGTATCCCTATCTGAAAATAACAGGACAGGATGTGCCGCGCATGGCGTATTACCGCGGCGCTGTCGACAAGAAAAATCAGTATTTCGGCCCTTTCCCCAGTGCATGGGCGGTAAAGGAGTCAATTCAGATATTGCAGAAGGTATTTCGCCTGCGCACCTGCGAAGACACGGTTTTCGCGAATCGCACGCGTCCCTGCCTGCTGCACCAGATTCAGCGCTGCAGCGCTCCCTGCGTAAATGCCATCAGCCCTGAGGATTACGCGACAGATGTCGAAAACGCGGCGAAATTCCTGCGTGGACGGCAAACCGAAGTGCTGGAGTCGCTGGAAGCCAAAATGCATGCTTACGCCGCCGAACTCAAGTTCGAACAGGCTGCTGCGGTGCGGAACCAGATTACGGCTTTGTCGCGCGTATTGCATCAGCAGAGCATGGAAACGGTCGGCGATGCGGACATCGACGTCGTGGCGGTAATCGTGCAGGGCGGGCGCGCCTGCGTCAATCTTGCGATGGTACGTGGCGGACGACATCTTGGGGACCGTGCCTACTTTCCTACGCATGTGGAAGGTGCTCTGGCGACGGCTGACGGATCGATCGAAGCAGAAGTGCTGAAGGCATTTCTGGCGCAGCACTACATCGATACCTTCATTCCGCCGCTTCTGATACTGAACGTGGAGTTTGACGAGCCTGCACTCATGATGGCGCTTGCCGAGCAATGCGGTCACCGGATCAACCTGGTGTTCCAGCCACAGGGGCAGCGCAGGCAATGGCTAGAAATGGCCCAGAAAGGAGCGGAAATCGCTTTGGCGCGGCTATTGTCGGAACAGGGTTCGCAGCAGGCGCGGACGCGCGCGCTCGTTGAAGCATTGGGAATTGATGTTGCCGATATTGAGACGTTGCGAATCGAATGCTTTGACATCAGTCATACGCAGGGCGAAGCGACTCAGGCTTCATGCGTGGTGTTTCATCATCATGTCATGCAGAATGGGGAATATCGCCGCTATAACATCAATGGAATCACGCCGGGAGACGACTATGCGGCGATGCGCCAGGTACTGACGCGTCGCTATGAGAAAGTTGCCAACGGTGATGGCGTGATGCCTGATGTAGTTCTTGTCGATGGCGGCAAAGGGCAGGTTGAAATGGCACGCCAGGTGTTCAGTGAACTAGGGCTGGATATCGGCCTGATCGTCGGCGTAGCCAAAGGGGAAGGGCGCAAGGTCGGCCTGGAAACACTGATTTTCGCCGACGAGCGTCCGCCGCTCGAATTAGGCAAGGAATCTGCTGCACTGATGCTGATCGCACAAATACGGGATGAGGCCCATCGCTTCGCGATCACCGGCATGCGAGCGAAAAGAGCCAAGGCGCGTCAAACGTCGCGGCTGGAGGAAATCGAGGGCATCGGCGCCAAGCGACGTCAGAAACTGCTGGCACGCTTCGGCGGACTTCGAGGAGTCATGGGTGCCAGCGTGGAAGAACTGGCGTCCGTGGAAGGTATTTCGCGACAGCTTGCCGAGGAAATATCTCGCCAGCTTCATTGATCCGGATTGATGCGATGGCAATTTCCAAGCGATAATCGCCTTATTCAACGACGCCGAGCTATGCCATTCAATATTCCAATCGTTCTCACCTGGCTGCGCGTAGCGCTTATTCCGCTCGTCGTCGGCGTTT
>DASVLM010000122.1:0-5490 GCA_036384875.1 Noviherbaspirillum sp. | reverse complement strand
CGTCGATCTTACGTCTCCCCATAGCACGAGCTGGTCCCGTATGGATAAATTGTGGCGCACACCTTGCAGAGACAAGGCAGTTTTGCCCGCGACATGGAGGCCGGAAACGCGAGTCTGCAGGAATTTGATTGCGCCGTGCTGATTCAACGTGTCGCCCGGAAAGGCGTAAATCCCTTGTGCCAACCGAATCAACCAGCCACTTTCCACATACTTCGCCGCGAGTTGAGCGGATACCCCATGCTGGGCAAGCATCGCAAGGTCGAATGGCATCCCCCGAGACATGGTTGCCTGGAGGTTCCTGATTAGGGAATGCCGTGTATTTAGCGCCATGGTTTAAAAATACATCGAAATCTAATCAACTGCAAGGAAGAGATTAGATTATGTCCTAGATATCCCTTATAGGGCGATAATTCATACAGCATCTAATCAGAAGAGTGCGGCACATTGCAATTTAGCACTCTGAATGCCCGAGTGCCAAATTTTCCTTGTATATCCATACAGTGCCATATATAGTGACTTAAATCACTAATTGCCCTGCATATAGGTTGTGCATGAGGTTTATATTGCTGAAGTGGCAAGAAACCTGCCTTGGCAATCCAGTGAAGAAAGGCGCCTGTACCGGGAGCGGCGCATTCACGGCAACTCGGACTCTGGAGCCAAACAACTACGCATGAAACAAGAAGCTATTCCTGTGCCGGTGCGCGCACAACTCTCTGATCGGTCATCAGCCTATTTTTTCCAGCTCGTGGAAATCATTGGCCGTCACCACGAGCCAACCAAAACGCAACTGGAAGCACTTGAGTCGTCTTACCGAGGCACCGGAGAGTATTTGTCGGAGTGCAATGAGTTTGCCGGCGTCCTTCTCCAAGTGCATGCGCATGGCTCGCGTCAATTGGGCACGCTGATTCGTCCCATGGACGATGCACGGGAGGGTTTCGACATCGATCTGATCGCGCGCCTCGACCAGTCTGCGATGGGAAAATATGGAGGAGACAACGGGCCAGCGCTACTCCTGAATCAGTTACATGCGGCGTTGAACAGATATGCCGAAACACATCGCTTGCGCATTCAGCGATGGGAGCGCTGCATCACGTTGGAATACGCGGGCGGCATGTGTGCGGATATTACACCGGTGATCGATGATCCGTTATGGTCGGTGCCTTACGGGGAAACGCATGGAAGGGTGCCTGATCGTGAACTGCGGAATTACCAGTCCACCAATCCTCGCGGATACGCGACGCACTTCAATATGGCGGCATCGATTTCTCCGGTCTTTACCGTCGACGAGCGCGTGGTGTATGCATCGGACTCATTGACCAAGGCGGAAATATCCCCATTGCCGGATGCACAGCAGGTTTTTGAACGGCTGCTCTGCCGTCTGGTGCAGCTCCTTAAACTCCACCGCAGTGTCGCCTTTGGCGGCATCAACGGCGATGCGGATATGGCGCCTACGTCCATATTCATCACGACGCTGGCGGCAGCAGCGTACACAGTCGAGGCGCCCAAGCCGCACGCGAGTCCATTGGGCCTCCTGCTGGATATCGTGGAGACAATGCCGCGCTATTTCACGCGCCTTACTGGAACGGCCGGTACGGAAGAATGGCATTTACCGAACCCATCGGCGCCACATGACAATTTGGCTAGCGGCATGAATTCCCGCGAACGTCAGGCAGCATTTACATGGTGGCATCAGCGCCTTTCCAGCGATCTGCAAAACATCCTCGATGGCATTGAGCATCGTGCCGGAGCAGACCAGATCGTGAAGCTGATTGAATCGGCATTTGGTAAACGTGCGGCGCACGCCATTCAGCAGGACCAGTTACAGCGATATAACGCGAGCCGGCAAGCAGGCAAGATCGCCATCGCTACGTCGTTTGCAACCCCCATCACGGTGAATGCCCGTCAGCATACATTTTTTGGGGCTTAGGATGGAATATGGTCTGGCTTCCCTATCCAATCTCGCGCAGCGCGCGTTGGAACTCAGCGTATTGAACCTGCCTGGAGCCAGTATTTCGTTTCACTCTGGGCGCGAACTACAGTACCGGTTCGCGATTGCGCCAAGCGCCTGTTCCCGTTTATACGAATGTCTCTTGCGAATCAAGCCGGATGCGCGCTCACCGGAAATGTTCGTCCTTTCTCCCGATCTCAAGGCAATCGCCGGCGAGCAGCGCATACCGCACATCTATCCGCATGACGGAACAGGGACAAAGCTGTGTCTGTGGTGGCCCAAACAACGCAACTGGAAGCCGCAAATGAAACTGGTAGAGACTTACATCCCGTGGACTGCGGAATGGCTTTGGTATTTCGAGGATTGGCTCGGTACCGGTGTCTGGTCGGGCGGCGGCGAGCATCCCGACATACAGAAACGGTTGCGAAAATCGAAGCCGCTGCCGCCAGTGTGAAGCAGCGTCGGCATTGCTTTCCATCCAACGATCAGAACAAATCATCCAGCCCATGACAAATCAGCAAACAAAAGTCGACCCGATACGGGAAAAATATTTCGGGCCATTGGAAACGGCGGAGAAATGGTCGGACCGCCTGTTTTATCTGACGGCGATACTGTCTGTCGCCGCACTGCTCGTCGAGGAGGGCGCGTATCCGGCCTTGAACGCCGGCATTCAAGTGGCCTTTGTCGTCGCAGTCATCGCATCCTTTGTGCTTGGCCAAGCTATTCGCCTTCACCTGGCTCCGCGCGCCCACGACAGGCGCATTCAAGATTTTCTTGTCTCCGCTTACCAGGTACCCTTGAACCATGAACAAACAATCGCCTATTACAACAATGATCAAGCAGATCCGTTGAAACGGATTGGCGCTCAAGTTTTGGAAAACAGCCTGTTCAGCAAGGAGATCGCACGGGAGATGGTCAAGACCAACCGAGTGCAAACGGCAATCTACGCGATCATATGGATCGTGGCGCTTTTGAACCGCAATTCCAGCTTGGCTTTTGCCGCTGCGGCGGCCCAGGCGCTTTTTAGCGAGCAGATACTATCGCGCTGGATTCGGCTGGAGTGGCTGCAAACCCGCTTTGAAAATACATATAACGGCTTGTACCGTCTTTTCCAGACAAAACCGAAGGCAAACAAATTCAGCGCGATGGCCTTGGAAAGTTTTACGACATATGAAACAGCAAAGGCTACCGGCGGCGTAACGCTTTCAGCAAAGGTTTTCGAGCGTTTGAATCCCCGGCTTTCCCAGGAATGGGAGCAGATAAAACGCACGTTGGAGATATAGACGACATGCGGATTCCTTTTGCCTTTGCCCGACTTCTTCAACAGTTGGAACCGACTGCAGGCGGTGTCACCAAAGGAAAGCTTCATGGACGTTCGATAAAGCGGCGGTTGGTCAGTTCGTTTGAACTGAAGAATTCATTTTTTATTGGGAGTTCGATGCGGGAGACGGCAATACGTGGGTATAGCGACGTTGACCTGTTTACCGTGTTTCCGAGACAGGTTTTGAAATGGGGGAGCGGTTGGGTCTCTTCCGACACGTTTGTCCGCAACATCCGGAACGATCTGAATGAGCGATTTCCGGCAACCGACGTCCGGCGGGACGCACAGGCAATCGTCGTGCATTTCGGCGGTGGATCGGACCCGGTTGACGTGGTGCCGGCAGTGTTCCACGCATTCAAAACGGAGCATCGCGTACCGGTTTTTCTCATTCCTGACGGTAGCGGCGGCTGGCTGGAGACAGCGCCTGCCGCACACAATAATTTTATCAAAGCGTCGAATGCAAAAAGTGGCGGCAAACTGCGTAAAACCATTCAGCTGATAAAGCACTGGCGGAACTCGCGCTCGCCAGCCATCCCTTTGTCGTCAATTTATCTTGAACTTTTGCTTGCGAGTAGTGGCATATGTATCGGGCCAAAGGGATATGCCGCTTGCGTCTTTGAGGCCTTCGATCTTTTACGCAGCAGGGAATGCCGTGGCTTGCGGGATCCCATAGGATTGGCTGGTGTTCTTCAATCTGTGAAAACAGAGGCCCAGGCAACACGCTTGATCGACGCGGTGGAACATGCATGGACGCATGCCGCCAAAGCGCTTCTTGCAGAAAGGGGGAAAGATTGGAACGAGGCATTTCGTCAGTGGAACCTTGTGTTTAATGGTGAGTTCCCCAGCCGCTGAAACTCGAAATTTTACATGTTATAAAGAAGGCCTTATTTAGGCCTATCCACGCCGATGAAAATCGGCCAACGCCCGACTCGCAAAGGCACTCATTGCGAGTGGTGCCGCCGCAAATGCCAGCGGATGCAGCGTCACTGGCAAGACCAGCGCCAGTACCGTCGCACATGCGGTCATGATGGCGGCGCAGACATGCAACGCAAACGTTTCGGGATCGTGTTGCAAAAACTCCTTCGATTTGATGACGCGCACCAAGGCGCCGTCGAACAAGGCCGCCAGCGTAAATGCCAGTAACACCGGTAGCCATTCAAGTAATGCGGACAGGCGATAGGTCGCCAGTGCGAGCAGCGTATCGATCGAGTGGAAATAAGGATTGCCGAGCAGCCGATGGTTGACCTCGGTCATCTGTCTTGCGACCGCCGAGTTGACCGGGTTTGCCACCGCAGCAGTTGCCGGGGAGGATAAAGGACTAACCTGTCTTGCCATCGCTTGCCAATCGAGCATTCGCGCCAGGATGCGCGTCGCATGCGTGCGCCCCCAGAAATTGACTGTCAACGCATGTTCGACGCGCAATTGATCGATGAAACCTTGTGGCGGATACGCCGATGGCAGGTACAGTACGAGGATCAGCAATGCCGTCAGCGACGCGATTGAGATGAAACGGATCATGCCGATCTCCGTGTAGCGGGCTTGTCGTCATCCGGATTCAGGATCGGAAAGCGTCCCTTGATGATCCGACCGCCAGAAACCGACGCGAAATATTGCAGATTCGGCAGCTTGCCAAGAATGTCGGCCGGAATCAGTTCTTCCATGCTCTCGGTCAGTTGCGACGAATAGGCGGACGTGAAATCGCCCAGATGTCCATCCGCAGCATTGTTCAAGCCGACACGCAGCGTGTGGATCGCCGTCTTGCCGAAGGTCTCGACGATGAAGTCCTGCGTGGGCCGATCCTTCGAGCGCAGCGCGATCAGGTTGTTCAGGTTGCCCAAGGCCATGCGTGCCGCATCTTCGCTGCCGAGCCGCTTCGCCAGATCGGCCAGCGTCTGCATCGCACAGGTGGTGAAGATCCCGCCTTCCGCGCCCTTGTTGAGGATTTCGATCAGTGGTTGGTTGATGACGTTCGACACCTCGTCGACGAACAGCGCAATGCGCCGGTAACCGCCCAGGTTGTAGCGCATGCCGGCACGCGCGGCCAGGTCCGCCAGCGCCAATGCACCGATCGCCGACGCCACCGACGGATCGGGCAGCGAGTCGAGGCACATGTAGAGCACATGGCCGCCGCGCTCGATCTTCTCGAAATTCATGATCGCGCGCCGATCGTCGGCATCGAACGGATCGGGCGACAGGCTCATGCCCAAGTCGCCGGAAGTCA
>DASVLM010000121.1:0-2478 GCA_036384875.1 Noviherbaspirillum sp. | reverse complement strand
ATTCGCCGAGATGCTTCTTCCAGTCGCCCTTGCTGATCTTGTCGGCAATCAGGCGGTCTGCGGTTTCGCTGTCGGGAATGCGCAGCAGCGCTTCGGCCAGGCACATCAGCGCCACGCCTTCTTCCGACGAGAGCGAGAATTCATGCATCAACGCATCGACGCCGGATGCGCGTGTGCGCTTGGCGCGCACCGCTTCCACCAGCTGGCGCGCGAGGTCACGAATGCGTCCCTGAGCTGCGTTCGCGACGGGCGCCTGCGACAGCAGCCATTGCACCGCTTCACGCTCGTCGCGCCGCCAGGCGACAGTGATCGCGGCGCGCAACGGCGTTGCCTGCGGCGCCAGTGCGGCACGGAAAGCGGCAAAGGGAGGAAGGGGAGAAGATATGGCCTTGGCTTCGGTTTGCATGGAAAAAGTCATCGAAAAATGATGTTTCGATTGTAGTGACCATCTCCATGGATTAATTCTGGATTTCTTGCTGACTATCAGAATTTTCTATTTTGTGGGACAATTCAGCCGAAGAAAATTTTTGAGCCAACACCGACTGCAAAGCCTGCAATTCACAATGATGCTCGACAAGATCAGCAAGAAAATCCTCTCCGAACTCCAGAACGACGGACGCATCAGCAACGTCGAACTGGCGGCGCGCGTGAACCTCTCTCCCGCCGCCTGCCTGGAGCGCGTGCGCAAGCTGCAGGAAGCCGGCTACATCGTCAGCTATACCGCGCAGCTCAATCCGCAACTGCTCGATGTCTCGCTGCTGGTGTTCATCGAAGTCGTGCTCGACCGCACCACGCCGGAAGTGTTCGAAGCCTTCAAGCGCAGCGTGCAGGTGATTCCGGAGGTGCAGGAATGCCATATGGTGGCGGGTGGTTTTGACTATCTCGTGAAGGCGCGCGTGAAGGACATGAACGCCTACCGTGAATTCCTCGGCAAGTCGCTGCTGCAGCTGAAAGGCGTGCGCGAGACGCACACCTATGCGGTGATGGAAGAAGTGAAGAACACCACCAAGCTGCCGATACGCTAAGAACCGAGCGCTAAGAACCACGTTCTCGCAGCAATCCCTCGCGCAACAGTTTCCATTTTGATATCATCCTGCGTTGCTATTTTTGCAATGCAGGGTGCCCATGTCATCTGATTTCCCCTTCCTCGATCCATCCCTTTCCTCCCTGCTGTCTTCCTTCGGTTCGGCCTTCTCGCAACACGCTCGCCTGATTCGCCTGCGCTTCGACGCGGACAGCGGCATCGCGCCGGACCTGCTGCTGGCGCATCGCCTCTCGGGCACCGAAGGATTGTCCACCGGCTACCGCTACGAGCTGGACTGCCTGTCGGCCGACATGCACATCGAGTTGAAGGACTTGCTGGGCCAGCCAGTGGAAATCGGCCTGCTGCTCCCCGAAGGCGGCGAGCGGATCATGGCCGGGCTGGTGACCTCGGCGCAGCACCTGGGTGGGGACGGCGGCTTCGCGACTTATCGCTTGCTCATCGAACCTGCGCTGGCGACACTCGCCCACCGCATGAACAGCCGCGTCTTCCAGGACAAGTCCGTACCCGAGATAGTGACAACGCTTCTCGAGGAACATACTGCCGCCAACCCGGTATTCGCCAACAGCTTCACCACCGACAACCAGCTCTCCCGTGAATACCCGTCCCGCTCCTACTGCCTGCAATACCGCGAGACCGATCTCGCCTTCATCCATCGCCTGCTCGCCGAGGAAGGCATCTCGTATCGCTTCACCTTCAAAGGCGAAGCGGACGCCACCCCGCAGCACACGCTGGTGCTATTCGACGATGCCGACAGCCTCGACGCAAACTCGCAACCGGCGATCCGCTTCCATCGTGCAGATGGCACTGAAGCCGAAGACACCATTACTGCGTGGGAAGCGACGCGCCAGGTCACGGCCGGCTCGACATCGCTGCAATCCTGGGACTACCGGCCTGTTTCGGCACTGAACGGTGCCGCCGACAGCCGCATTGACCAAGGCAGCCGGGGAACGGCACTGGCCAGCTACCTCCCGCAAGCGCCCTACTACGGCGCCGACACCGACGAGCTGGAACGCTATGCCCGCCTGCGCCAGCAAGCAGCGGATCTCGCCGCCAAATCCTTCACCGGCGAAGGCGTGGTGCGGAGCCTGCATCCGGGCACCTGGTTTGAATTGCGGGACCACCCGATCCACGACCACGACGCGCGGGAAGATCGCCAGTTCGTCGTCACCGAACAGCGCTTTACTGCCCGCAACAACCTGATCGCCGAAGACCAGTCCGGCACGACAGGCGGTACCAATACCGGCAAGCCGGCGCTCCCCTACACCAACCGCTTCACAGCGGTGCGTCGCGGCATCCCCATTGTTCCCGCCTATACCGAACACCACGCCAAGCCGACCGCAAAAGGGCCGCAAACGGCCATCGTCATCGGCCCGGAAGGAGAAGAAGTCTTCACCGACGAACAGGGCCGCATCCGTGTGCAGTTCCACTGGCAG
>DASVLM010000120.1:0-7790 GCA_036384875.1 Noviherbaspirillum sp. | reverse complement strand
TTCTCCACGCGTCACTTGACCTGCCAGACGCGTTCGATGCCTGCCCTGTGGCATGATGGCGGGCATCGGAACGCAACGCCTTCCACAACAAGCTGCACAGACCGCATCCACGGCGACAATGCCGTGGCCGGGCGGCAGCTTGCGCGTGGGCGGCAAGGTCAAGCCATGGATCAACTCAGTGCATTGAACGCATTCTGCCGCGTAGTGGAAGCCGGCAGCTTTACCGCTGCCGCAGCGGAACTCAATGTCTCGCATACCGTGATGTCGAAACAGGTGCGCCAGCTCGAAACGATGCTCGGCGCGCAGCTGCTCAACCGCACCACGCGCAAGCTCGCCCTCACTGAAGCCGGCCAGACTTATTACAGTCGCGCGCGCCGCATCCTCGACGACCTGCAGGAAGCGGATCTCGCCGTCAGCGCGCATCACGCCACACCGCGCGGCACGCTGCGCATCAACGCACCGATGGCATTCGGCACGCTCGACATGGCGCAATGGCTGCCGCGCTTCATGGCACGCCATCCCGAACTGAAGATCGACCTGGTGTGCAACGACCGCTTTGTCGACCTGATCGAGGAAGGCTTCGATGTCGCCTTGCGACTGGCGCGCGAGATGCCGGACTCCACGTTGATGGCGAAGAAGCTCGCCACCGCTTCCACCCTGCTCGTCGCCTCGCCGTCCTACCTGCAACAGCACGGGACGCCCGCGCATCCGCACGATCTCGTGCATCACAATTGCCTGACCTACACCCTCGTGCCGCGACCGCACGAGTGGGTATTCGACATGCCGGACGGCAGCAGGGAAACCGTCGCGGTGCGAGGCAGTTTCCAGGCCAACACCGGCATCGCGCTGCGTACTGCCGCTCTGGCCGGCATTGGCATTGCCACCACCGCTACCTTCATCGTGCACCAGGATCTTGTCCGCGGCGATCTCGTACCCGTGCTGCCGAAGCATACTGTTCGTGCGCGCGACTTGTATGCCGTGTATCCGCACAATCGCCATCTGTCGCCCAAGGTTCGCGCCTTCATCGATTTTGCGACCGAAGTCTATCGACATCCGCAGTGGAACTGAACTTCCATGTTTGCCAATTCAAAACCCGTCATGAGCGCACAAACCGGTGTGCATGAACATCTTGCCGCGTTGGTCGCGCGACATGCCGCAAGCGAGTTCAGGAAGCCGCTGCAAGCCTACAATCGTGCTGCGTTCGATGCTGGCATCGAAGCGTGGCGCACCGCTGGTGAAATGCCGCTGATCCTCGATGCCGGCTGCGGCGTCGGACTGTCGACGCTGCATCTTGCAGTGCAATTCCCCGACCATTTCGTGATCGGGGTCGACCAGTCCGAACACCGACTGGCGCGCAACATAAAGTGGGAGGGCGGACTGCCGCGCAACGCAACCCGGGTGCGCGCCGACCTCGTGGATTTCTGGCGGTTGCTGCTCGCTTCGGGCGTGAAACCGGCAAGGCATTACGTCCTGTATCCGAATCCTTGGCCCAAGATCGGGCAACTCTCGCGCCGCTGGCACGGGCATCCTGTCTTTCCTGCAATGGTTGCGCTCGGCGGCCACTTCGAATGCAGGAGCAACTGGCGCATCTACATCGATGAATGCGCCGCAGCATTGTCGTTGCTCACCAGCAGGAAGGTCGCGACGGAACCGTTCGACCCAACAAATCCGATTACGCCTTTCGAGCAAAAATATCTTGCCTCAGGCCATGCCCTATGGCGGTGCAGCCTTGATCTGGAACAGTAGAACGTCCGCTTGGCGTCCGAATTTGTAAAGGCGTGTCGAATATTAAATTCCCAATAAACATGCGGGTTTCAAGAGAAAAACATCTGAAAATCCGCATGAATACTTGATTTCACATTGGAAATGACGGTTTGACGCCGCGCAAACGGCGATTCTGAATTTGTCAACTCCCGTATTTATGGCATTGTTCGCCCTTCTAAAAGTCTGTAAAGTCGGCCTGATTTTGTAACAGACTCTTCACGGTGTTGCCTGCCTGCCAATGAAGCAGGAACGCCCAAACAAGCAAGATGCTGCAGCCGGTCGATAGCGCCAGGTGCCCCAGCCATCCGACTTCAACAACCAAGAATACGAACACGAAAAGGTACTGTGACATGCTGTACGCTTCCAACTCCGTACCCTCTAACCAGACGGTCATGGTGCTGCGGCTTGCCGGCAAGCCGGGTACCGTATGTCCCCATACCGCTCCGCTACGCGAGCATGGGCTGAATCTTGCCGATTGCTTCACGCTCGAAGCAGCGCAGCATGAGATGCAAGCCGGCTCGCGCGTCGGCTTGCTGGTGATTACCAGGGAATCCGAGCTGGCGGATCTCGACAAGATCGAACCGCTGATTGGCGGCAATCGCATATCGTGGGTCGGGCTTGTTGCGCAGGAACTGATTGCGCTGCCACGCATGCGCCAGTTCATCGGCGACCACCTGTTCAATTTCATCACGTTACCGGCCGACCTTGACCACATCGTGCTCACACTGCGTCACGCGTGGGGCATGGCTTTCATGCGCGACATGCAACCTGCTGGCACCACCACGCCGCAAAGCGAGGGCGACTACACCATGGTCGGCAAGACGCCGGAAATGCAACGGCTGTTCGGCCAGCTGCACAAGGTGGCACGCACTGATGCGTCGGTCCTGGTCACCGGCCCGTCCGGCACCGGCAAGGAACTGGCGGCATTGTCCATCCATCGCCAGTCGGCGCGCCGCAACGCGCCTTTCGTCGCCGTCAATTGCGGAGCAATCGCTCCACAGCTTTTCCAGTCCGAACTGTTTGGCTACGAAAAAGGCGCATTCACCGGTGCCAACCAGCGCAAGACCGGTCGCATTGAAGCGGCGCAGGGCGGCACGCTCTTCCTTGACGAGATAGGCGATATGCCGCCCGATATGCAGGTCGCCCTGCTGCGCTTCCTGCAGGAGAAGACGATCGAGCGTGTCGGCGGCACCGACTCCATCGAGATCGATGTACGTGTGATCGCCGCAACCCATATCGATCTCGCCGAAGCAGTGCGCGAGGGACGCTTTCGTGAAGACCTTTTCTATCGCATCAACGTCGTGTGCATCGACATGCCGCCGCTGGCCGACCGCGGCCAGGATATCGAGGACATCGCCAAGCATTACTTCACCCGGTTCGCCAGCGTGCACAACAAGAGCCTGCGCGGATTCTCCAAGGCGGCGATGAATTCGATGCTGAGCCATGCGTGGCCGGGCAATGTGCGCGAGCTGGTCAATCGCGTGCAGCGTGCCACCGTGATGGCGGAAGGGCGCTTCATTCAGCCGGAAGACCTCGGCTTCGAACGCGACGACGGCAACGTCCAGACCATGTCTCTGGAAGACGCGCGCGCCGCCGCCGAGAGCATGATGATCCGCCGCGCGCTGTCGCAGTCGCGCAACCAGATCTCGCGTGCTGCCTCCTTGCTGGGCGTTTCGCGCGTCACGCTGTATCGCCTCATCGAGAAGTACAACATCCGCTCGGAGATGATGCCGCCGCCGCGCCCCGGCTATCTCAACAGCCCGAAACCGGAGATGGAAGCGCGCAAATAAACTGCAACCGGCAAGACAATCGTGAGCCTAAAGCCGTTGCACTTTTGCTATCATTGCAATTGCATTTTTGACAATTTCAATGATACGCAATGCCCTCTCTCTCCCGCCACACGACAGCTACGCCTTCGCTGCTGGACAAGCTGTTCGACGACGATCCCAAGTCGCCGTTCGATCGCAGCGACGCCATCGCTTTCGACCTGGCGCGCTACAAGAAATCGGTTGCGCGCGACCTCGAAGCCCTGCTCAATTCGCGCTGCCCGGATATTGACGGCAGCATCGAAAACAGTACGCATGCGCGCACCTCGATGCTCAACTTCGGCATCATCGATCTTTCCAGCCTGAGCCTGCTCAACACCGACGACCGGGCGCTGTTGCGCGACAAGATACGCCTGACCATCGAGCGACACGAACCGCGGCTGGCAAAAGTGCGCGTCTCGCTCGATGCGCCGCAAGGCGCGGAACGCATGCTGCGTTTTCGGGTGGATGCCGTGCTTAAGGTCCATCCGAGCCGGCCGCCTGTCAGCTTCGACGCCATGCTGCAGCTTTCCTCCAACACCTGCAGTATCAACGAGCGCTGAACATGCTGGAACAATTGCTCCCCTATTACGAGCGCGAGCTTGCCAGCCTGCGTGAACTCTCGGGCGAATTCGCGCAGCGCTATCCGAAGATCGCCGGCCGCCTGTCGCTTGACGGCGAGCAAAGCGAAGACCCGCACGTCGAGCGCCTGATCGAGTCCTTTGCCTTCCTCGCCGCGCGCATCCATCGCAAGATCGACGACGAGTTCCCGCAGATCACCGAAGCCTTCATGCAGGTGCTGTATCCGCATTACACGCAGCCCTTCCCGTCCTGCACGATCCTGCAGATGGAAACCGATCCGCACAAACCGGAGATCACTGCGCGCCATACCATCCCGCGCCATCACCCGGCGCTGTCCCCCGCGATCGGTGGCGTGCAATGTCGCTTCCGTACTTGCCATGATGTGGACCTCTATCCGCTCACTCTGAAGACGGCGAGCATTCGGCTGGCGCAGGCATCGGAACACCTGCGCCGCCTCGCGCCGCAGGCAGCCGCTTCCATCGTGCTCGAATTCGAAACTCAGGGCGGCTTGTCCGTTGCGCAAATCAGCCTGCAGCGGTTGCGCTTCTTCCTCGACGGTGATCCGATGTTGGCTCACCTGCTCTACGAACTCATGCTGGTCCGCACGCTCGGCATCCAGGTCTCGGACGGCAGCGACGGCTCCATGCACGCAATACGCCTGCCGGCCGCCGCACTCGCTCCCGCCGGATTCGCCAAGGAAGAAAGCCTGCTGGAACACGACGAGCGCTCTTTCGACGGGTATCGCCTGCTCAGCGAATATTTCGCCTTTCCCGACAAGTTCCTGTTCATCGATCTCAACGGCCTCGATGCCGCGCCGCTGCAACACGCCGGCAACCGGCTGCGCGTGGAGATCTTCCTGTCATCCTGGTCCGACAGCGAACGCCACGAGCGACTTGCACAGACCATCTCACCGAACAATTTCCGTCTCGGCTGCACGCCGGCGGTGAACCTGTTCAAACAGGCGGGTGAGCCGATAAGGCTGACGCATCGCAAGACTGCCTACCCTGTCGTCGTCGATGCACGCAGGCCGCTTTCCTATGAGGTTGTCGCGATCGACTCGGTCACCGGCATCGAGCGCAGCGGCACGCATGAGCAGGCGCGCGAGGTGCCACCTTTCTATGCCTTGCGTCATCACGCCGGTGCCGGCGACCGCTCCAGCTTCTGGTATGCGAGCCGTGAAACGTCGACGCGCGAGAATGACGCCGGCACCGAAGTCGAACTGGCCTTCGTCGATCTCGACTTCACGCCGCAACGTCCTGACCTGGAAGTGCTCTCGCTCAATCTCCTGTGCAGCAATCGCGACTTGCCGACGCTACTGCCATTCGGCGGTAACGGTCATGGTACGCATACCGATTTCACCTTGCCGCAAGTATCTATCGTCAAGCGCGCGCGCCTCCTGCGCAAGCCGACGCCCAGCTTGCGCCCGCCGGCAAAACGCGGATTGCAATGGCGGCTGATATCGCATCTATCGTTGAATCACCTGTCGCTGGTCGCCAGCACCGATACGCTGCGGGAAATGCTGGAACTCTACAACCCCGCCCAATCGCAAGCAGTCACGCGCCAGATTCGCGGCATCGAGGCAGTTGATGCCAAGCCGGGGGTTGCGCGCATCGCCGGCGCGCATTTTCCGACACTGGTGCGCGGTACCGACGTCACGCTCACGCTCGACGAACAATCCTTCATTGGCGCCGGCATGGTGCTGTTTGGCAGCGTAATCGAGCGCTTCCTTGCGCTCTATTGCGGCCCGAACAGCTTCACGCGGCTGGCATTGCGCAGCAAACAGCAGGAACAGGAGATCGCAAAATGGCCGGCACGGTCGGGCGAAACGCCCGTGATCTGATCGAGGAAATCGAAAGCGAAGGTTCCGCTTTCAGATTCTTCCAGGCGATACGCCTGCTGGCGTTGTCGCACGCCGACGGCGGCTCCTTGCCGCGCGGGCTGCGCTTTCGCACTCCGGCCTCGCTTGCTTTCCCGGCAAGCGAAATCCTGGAGGTGCAGGCCGGCTCCACGTCGGGAGATGCAGAGGAGAACAACGATACGGATACCCGGCGCAAGCGGGACATGACGATAGGCTTCATGGGTCTGACAGGTCCATCGGGCGCACTACCTCTCGTCTATACGGAGATGCTGATCGAACGCCGGCATGCATGGCGTGACGAGACCGCCCATCGCTTCTTCGACATGTTCACGCACCGCGCCGCGAGCCTCTTCTATGAGGCATGGCGCAAGCATCGCTTCTTCATTGGCTATGAAGCCGGTGAGCGCGGCGGATTGACAAGCCACCTGCTCGATACTGCCGGTGCAGGCTTGCCGTCAGTGCGCGCCCGCCTGCAGCAACAGATGCCCGAGTCACTGCTCGCACATTTCGCCGGCCTGCTATCGTGCAAGACGATACCGGTGTCGGCAATGGCGGGTTTGCTGCGCGGCTGCTTCGGTATCGCTGCGGAGGTGGAGCAGTTTGTCGGACAGTGGATATCCCTTCCCGCGTCGGAGCAGAGCCGACTTGGCATGACGTCCAGCCTCCTTGGCGAGAATGCCTGCGCGGGTGAACGGGTGTGGGACAGGCAGATGAAGTTGCGCGTACGTCTGGGCCCTTTGGATGAGGCGCAATTTGCGGATATGCTGCCCGGCTCGCCAGGCGCACGATTGCTGGAGCAACTCTTGCGGCTGTGCACCGGCACCTCGTTCGCCTGCGACGCAATACTGGTACTGGAGAAGGACTCCCTGCCACTACCTGTCCTGGCATCCGGCGCAGATAGCAGGCGCCTCGGTTACGACGCCTGGCTGTGCGACGGAACATCCAGCGCGGAACGCGATGATGCGCGCTTCGCAGTAATCGCCTGAGAAGCGCGAAAAGCACACCTCAAGCAACATCGCATTACGCCGGCATGCCGTCCTGCGACGAGACATTGGTATCGAGTACGGAAAAACCGCGCAATACGTCCGCCAGGCGGGCAACAACCGCGGTCGACATCCATGGACGGCCATGGATCAGGTACAGCACGGATTTGTGCCGGCGCCGCTCGACCAGCGGCAGGGGTACGAGGCTGCCATCCTCCAGCCATTTGCGGATGCGATGCTGCGGCAGCCAAGCGAAGCCCAGCCCTTCGAGCACAGCGGTGACAGCGGAATCAAAACTGTTCATTGCCCATTTGCGCTGGGTGGACGAACAACTTGCGCCGCGCCTCGCGTCGCCAGCTCCCTGGCCCACCGCGATACGCACATGGCGCGCGAGATCGGCGCCTGTCGCCTCCCGACCGAGTGCAAGCAGCGGATGCTGCGAATTCGCGACGGCAACGTATTCGATTTCCGCCAGCGGTTCGCCAAGAAAACCGAGCGGCACCGACTCGCTGATGGCAAGGTCAACCTCCTGTTCGCGCAAGCTTTCCTCTGCTTGCAGCGTGGACACCTCGCGCAGGCGGACAATTGTCGAACCATGCCCCTCCTGCGTATTGAACTTGTGCAGCGCGGGCATCAGCAAGTCGGGCGGACAATTCTGGTCGACGACAAGCCGCACTTCGCCGGCGCAACCCTGCCCCAGTTGCCTGGCAAGCAGCTCCAGTTCAATAGCTTCCTTCAGAATGTTGCGCGATCGCTCCAACAGCGCCCTGCCTTCGTTGGTCAGCACTGCCTTGCGTC
>DASVLM010000119.1:0-1570 GCA_036384875.1 Noviherbaspirillum sp. | reverse complement strand
GATGCTGTTCGCCCTGCTGACCCTGCCTGCGTTCGCCCAGCAGGATGTCGAGCAGCAAAAGATCGCCTATCTGATCGATTCGGTGGCCATTTTGCAGGGCGCGGTCTTCATCCGCAACGGCACCGAATACGATGCCACACGCGCCGCCGATCACATGCGCCTGAAACTGCGGTTTGCCGGCAGTCGCGTGAAGACGGCCGAAGACTTCATCACGTACTGCGGCACCGGCTCGTCGATGTCTGGAACCAAGTACACGATCCGATTCCGGGATGGACGCGTCGTCGATTCGGCCACATTCCTGCAAGGCAAACTGGCCGAATACGCGATGCGTCATCCGGGCCAGATCCTGGCCCCGCTTGTCCACTGACAGGCAGGAACGAGGCAGCTGCCGGGTGTTCGGTCATGGCCAACTCTGCTCCATTGGCTTCCGCATGCACCAAACGTCGATCGCTACTTCTTCGTATCCAGCGGACTCGGTGCACAACCCACTTTCCGAACGGTGTAGCTGACGCCCGCGACCTGCCAGCCTTCAGCCGTGCGCACCATACTGAAACTGTCGATGCCGCAATGGGAAAGTTTCCCATCGAGGTGGAAGTCGTACGGTGCCCACACCTGCGCGATATCGCCCTGCACCGTCACTTGCGCGTTCCAGATGCGCTCGCGGAACGCTTCCTTGTGCGTGGCCAGCGAATCCAGGTAGTCGGTGTCGTGCTCCATTGCCACGGTACCATCGGGTTTCACCACCACGAAACTGGCGCCGGGCACGATCAGTTTGCGCGAGACTTCCACGTCATGTTTCGCCATGGCGTCGAACAGCGCATCCACCGCGCCAAGCACTTCACGCCGGGCGGCGGCATGCGCTTCCCTCGCCTGCACGTTGATGCCGGCAAATACGAAGATCGCTGCGGTGCCCAGCTGCAGGAGGGTTTTCATTCGACGATTCATGGACGGACCTCGTGATGGCTGGACAGAATCGTAACGGACGAACGCACAGGAAAGTATTTCTCCAAATAGCTTGCAATTGTATAGCGCGCTATTTAATATGCGCGGCCATGAACACCTCCCATCCATCGCCGTCGGTTACAGCCGCAGCCACGCCGAAGCTGGATGCGCAGCTGTGCTTCGCGTTGTACTCGGCCGGTCTGGCGATGAACAAGGTGTATCGCAAGCTGCTCAAGCCGCTGGGTCTCACCTACCCGCAGTATCTGGTGATGATGGTGTTGTGGCAGGACGAGAGCCAGAGCGTGTCGGAGATCGGCGCGCGACTGTTTCTCGACTCGGCCACGCTGACGCCACTTCTCAAACGCCTGGAAACCGCCGGACTGGTGGCGCGGCTGCGTTCTCGTGAAGACGAGCGGCATGTCGTCATCACCCTGACTGCCCGCGGCAGGACCTTGCAGACCAAAGCCGGCAAGGTGCAGGAGTCGATGTTCTGCGCCACCCGCTGCACGCTCAGCGAACTGAAGCACCTGAAAGGCGAATTGCAGGATCTACGCAGCAGGCTTTCCAGCGGGGTCTGATCGATTCATCTTTTTGTCCATTTAAATAGTGCACTATTAAATAGCCAACT
>DASVLM010000118.1:0-8331 GCA_036384875.1 Noviherbaspirillum sp. | reverse complement strand
TCATTACTCCGTTCCCGCTGATCCCCGGCGTGGTCGTGCGCTGCCGCCCGCTCGGCGTGCTGAAGATGACCGATGAAGCCGGCGGCGACGCCAAGCTGCTCGCCGTGCCGGTCGACAAGGTGCTGCCGATCTACTCCCACTGGCAGAAGCCGGAAGACCTGAACGACTTGCGCCTGCAGCAGATCCAGCACTTCTTCGAGCACTACAAGGATCTCGAAAAGGGCAAGTGGGTCAAGATCCAGGGATGGTACGGCCCGGACGAGGCGAAGAAGGAAATCGTTGCCGGCATCGAGGCCTACAACAAGGCGCAAAGCAAGTAATTGAATCGCGTCGAGCATGTTGTTGAAAGCGCACCCGACGGTGCGCTTTTTCTTTGGCCGGCTTCATTCCCGAAAATGGATTGCGTGAAAGTTGCGGCCGACTCACGGATTCAATATCCGGGCGTTGCAGCCGTTACCGTTAGAGGGAGTTTCGCATGACATTTGCAGGCGGATGCGTCATCATAGTCAGGCGTATTTGAGGAGCTTTGAGCGTGGCTATAAACAAGTCGGATTCATCCAGCGGCGGACTCGAATTCTGGGTCCAGAAGGAGGAGCCGGCCAAGGAGGAAGAATCAGCCAGCACCGCGCGGGATCGCCTGCTGCAGAAAATTTCCCAGGAAACGGATCTGCCGGCGCTTGGAAGTTCCGTGTCCCGTGTCGTGCAAATGGCTTCGTCGGACGACGAGGCGGTGCGCAATCTTGCCCATTTCATTCTTTCGGACGTTGCACTGACGCAGAAGATCCTGCGCATCGCCAACACCGTCTTCTATCGTTCCGCTTCGTCGACGCCGGTGACTACGGTATCGAAGGCCATCTTCCTGCTCGGTTTCGAGACCGTCAAGACAAACGCGCTGGCGATGCTGCTGGTCGACCGCATGTCCAGTCGCCATGCGCAGAGTGTGCGCACCGAACTCAACCACGCGCTGTGCGCAAGTATCGTCGGACGCGAGATGGCACGCCGCAGTCAGTTCAAGGATGCGGAAGAAGCGGCTATCGCGGCATTGTTCAAGAATATTGGCCGCCTGCTCGTCGCCGCGCATGACCACAAGCTCTACATGAAGATTGCGGCGCTGGTGGAGGCGGGCAGCCATACCCAGGCCCAGGCGTCAGCCGAAATCCTGGGTTGCACATTTGATTCCATCGCCGAGGCGGTACTGAAAGAGTGGAACATTCCTGATTCCATCGTGCAGGCGCTTGCATCGCCGCCGGCAGGCGTCCTCAAGCCTGCCAGGACACGTCATGAGTGGCTGCAGCAGGTGGCCGCGTTCAGCTCGGCTGCGTCCCGATTGATCCCTGGTGCAAACGACCCCGGCCAGGATGCAGCGAGCAAAGCTATCCTCACTCGTTTCGGCGGCGCTCTTAATCTCGACCAGAACAAGCTGGCCAAGTTGTTTGCCGACGTGAGCCAGGAAACGCGCGTGCTTGCATCGAGCAGCAACTTGCCGATGCAGGGGGACGATGCGGTCCCGGTGGTACAGGAAGCGGCGCAAGGTAAATCTGTTCCGGCTCAGACTTCTGGCCAGGCTGGTGCCGCGACGGTGGCAGCCGATTCGGGTTTGCCGCTGGAATTGCTCATGAGTGCGCCGGAAGAATCGAACCCGCTGCGCGTCGCGCAGCGCCATGCCAGCGGCAAGCCGGTCAACGCGCGCGACCTGCTGCTGGCAGGCGTGCAGGACGTCACGCAAATGATGGCGTCCGGACGCTGCAAGGTGAACGATCTCATGCTGCTCGTGCTTGAAACGCTCTACAGCAGCATGGGATTCCGCTTTGCGACAGTCTGCCTGAAGGATATCAACGCCGGACAATTCAGAGCCCGTATCGCAATGGGGGAGCGCAACGAATCGCGGGAAGAAGGCTTCCATTTCCCCGTAGCGTCCAGCAGGAACCTGTTTCATCTATCGATGGAAAACGATGCGGACCTGATGATTTCGGATGCATCGGACCCGAAGATTCGTGATCTTCTGCCGCCATGGCATCGTACGCTGCTGCCGGATGCGCGCAGCTTCATCGTGCTGCCGCTCGTGGTGCAGAAAAAGCAGCTCGGGCTTTTCTACGCCGACCGCGCGCAACCAGCGCCCGAAGGTGTGCCGCCTGAAGAAACCGCGCTCATCAAAATGCTGAAGGGGCAGGTACTCGCCGCATTGCAGCCGCGCTAGTATTCACCCTGTTGCGGAGCAGATCGTTACAACCTCAAGGCAATGCCGGTCACCATCACCGTCAAGGCGAGATAAGCTGCACCCGCCCAGTAGATAAGGGAAGGTTGTGGCGATGTCTCGCCGGCTTCGATCCGGTCCAACCCGGGTACCCGCATTTTCATTCGCCTCCGTGCGCGGCGTTCACCCGCGAGGTAACGCTTCAAGTCGAGCGCCATCTCCTGCGCAGTCTGATAGCGGCGCTCGGGACGTTTGTTCATTGCCTTCATCGCAATATCGGATAGCACAATCGGTACTTTTGAATCGACATCATGCGGTGTGTCCGGCGCTTTGGACGCCACAAGATGCAGCAACTTCTCGGTTTCGTCCGACTGGAAGGGTTTGCGCCCGGCCAGCATTTCGTACATGACGGCGCCGAGCGAATAGATATCGGTGCGTGCGTCCACCTTGCGACCCAGTGCCTGCTCCGGCGACATGTAATTCGGCGTGCCGGCCAGGTTGTTCGATTGGGACTTGGCCGGTGCTGCATCTTCCGGCAGCCCCCGGCTCGGGACCTGCGCAATACCGAAATCGACCAGCTTCGGCTGGTTGTCGTTTGCGATGAAGATATTGGCGGGTTTGATGTCTCGATGGATAACCTCCCGGCGGTGCGCATGGTCCAGTGCTTCGGCGATCTTGAGAATGATGTAGGCCGTCTCGTCAGGCTTGAAGCGGCGGCCGCTGCCGAGCAGTATCTCCAGCTCGCGTCCCTGCAGGTATTCCATCGCAATGTAGGGCGCACCATGCTCCATGCAGGCGTCATGGATGGTAATGATGTGCGGATGAGACAACAGGCCAGCGGCGCGCGCCTCGTTGACGAATTGCCGTTCGTATCTGGTACGTTCAATGGGACTGAGTCGCGGATTGAGGGTTTTCACCGCGATATCGCGCCCGATCACCGGATCGTGGGCAAGGTACACGCAGCCAGTGGTGCCGCGTCCGAGTTCGCGGATGACATAAAACCGGCCGATGCGGCTCACGGCTGGCGCGGATGCAGGGGAAAACTCGGTAGTCGGGAAATTCATGAAGAAACAGCATGCCGGGAAGTGGTATTTTTGGCAAGAAATTCAGTGCAAGTTTGAGTAGCACAAACAACAGAGCGGGGCATGTTTCACCCACTGGTTTGCATGGGGCTTGAACTTCCGGTTACGGCGTGCGGAAAGGATTGCGTTCGGAGAGTTCATCGATGTAGGCATCGATGCCGCCCGCTTCCTGTTGCAGGTAGCGTTCGACCGCGTCGGCGAATGCCGGATGCGCCAGCCAGTGCGCCGACCATGTCTTCTCCGGCAGGAAGCCACGCGCCATCTTGTGTTCGCCTTGAGCGCCGCCTTCGAAGCGCTCGATGCCGCGAGCGATGCAGAATTCCAGCGGCTGATAATAGGCTGTCTCGAAATGCAGGCAGGGAATCTCTGCCACGGCACCCCAGTAACGTCCATACAGCACTTTCTCGTCGTGGATGACGAGCGAGCTGGCGACGGGCTTGCCATTCCGTTCCGCTATGATCAGCAGGATGTTGTCCGGCATGTCGGTGCCGATGCTGAGGAAGAAATCGAGGTTCAGGTAAGGCGTCGAGTAATGCGCTGCATAGGTATGGTCGTAGCAGCGCTTGAAGAAGCGCCAGTCGGCCTCGCTCGCGTCGCGTCCGACGACCTGCCGGAAAGTCACGCCCGATTCGGCGACCTTGCGCCGCTCTGCGCGGATATTCTTGCGCTTCTTGCGGTCAAGCGCGTCCAGGAATTCGTCGAAGTTGCGATAGCCGGCGTTCATCCAGTGAAACTGAACGCCGGTGCGCAGCATGAAGCCGGCCGATTGCAGCGCTTCTGCTTCGTCTTCGGTGGGAAAGAGAATATGCGTGGACGAGAACCCGTTGGCTTGCTGCAGATCGCGTAGTGCACGGATCAGCGCCGCACGGCTATCGTCGTCATGAGCTAAAAGGCGATTGCCCGACACTGGGGTAAACGGAATCGCCGACAGCAGCTTGGGATAGTATTCCAGCCCGTTGCGGCGATAAGCATCTGCCCATGCCCAGTCGAATACATACTCGCCGTGGGAATGGTCCTTTACGTACAACGGCAATGCCGCCCGCAGTTCTTCGCCGCGCCAGAGAGTCAAGTACTGCGGCTGCCATCCGCTCCGCACGGAAGCGCAGCCGGATTCATGCAGCGCGTGCAGGAAGGCGTAGGAAAGGAACGGAGTGCGCTCTGGTTGAGCGGCGACAAGCGCATCCCAGACGGTGCGGCCGATTTCCGACAGAGAAGAAACGATTCGCGTGCGATAATTCACAGTTGATAACGTGTTTGAGCGGTTTACAGTCCTGCCATGACAGTCAAAGTTGCCATCGCCCAAATCAATAGCACCGTCGGCGACCTTGCCGGCAATCGGGCAAAAATCGTGGAGTTCGTGCGCCGTGCCGCAGGGCAGGGCGCGGATGTGGTTCTGACGCCGGAGCTGTCGCTGACCGGCTATCCGCCGGAAGACCTGCTTCTGCGCCATTCATTCTACGCAAAAACAGCGGAGCAGTTCGACACGCTTGCGACCGAGCTGGCCGACTTGCGCGATGTGCATGTCGTGGTCGGGCATCCGGTGCTGCATGATGGTGCGCGCTTCAATGCTTCCTCTGTGATCGTCAATGGGAAGTGCCTTGCCACCTATCGCAAGCATGACTTGCCGAATGACACCGTGTTCGACGAGAAACGCTATTTCTCTTCTGCTGACGAACCGGTCGTGTTCGAGGTGAAAGGCGTGCGTTTCGGCATCAACATCTGCGAAGATACCTGGTCGCAGCATGCGCCTTCGCGTGCAAAGGCCGCCGGCGCACAAGTGCTGCTGGTGCCGAACGGTTCGCCCTACCACATGAACAAGCAACATCTGCGTTACGACGTAATGCGCCGGAACGTCACGTCGCAAGGCCTGGCCATGGCGTATGCCAATCTCGTTGGCGGGCAGGATGAACTGATCTTCGACGGCAATTCCTTTGTGCTCGATGCGCAAGGGGAAGTTCGCGCGCGGCTGAAGCATTGCGAAGAGGATTTGCAACTCGTCGAGTTCGATGGCGCCACGCCGCTGGCGACCCGCGTCGAACCCGATCTGTCCATCGAAGCGCAGGTGTACAAGGCGCTGGTGCTCGGTGTGCGCGATTATCTCGGTAAAAATGGATTCCCCGGCGCGATCATCGGCCTGTCCGGCGGCGTTGATTCGGCCCTCACGCTGGCGATTGCAGTCGACGCCCTGGGTGCCGACAAGGTGCGCGCCGTCATGATGCCGTCTCCTTACACCGCCGATATCTCGTGGCTCGATTCGCGCGACATGGTCAAGCGCGTCGGTGTACGTTACGACGAAATTCCCATCGTCGATTGCTTCAACGCCTTCCGCGGCACGCTTGCCGTGGAATTCAAGGGCTTGCCGGAAGACACCACTGAGGAAAACATCCAGGCGCGCATCCGCGGCACCATCTTGATGGCCTTGTCGAACAAGTATGGTTCGATCGTTCTTACTACCGGGAACAAAAGCGAGATGGCGGTCGGCTATTGCACGCTCTACGGCGACATGGCCGGTGGCTTCGCGGTGATCAAGGATATTGCCAAGACGCTCGTCTATCGCCTGTGCGCATACCGCAACTCGGTATCGGAGGTCATCCCGGAACGCATCCTCACTCGCGCGCCTTCGGCCGAACTGCGGCCCGACCAGACTGACCAGGATTCGCTGCCACCCTACGAGGTGCTGGACGCGATCATGCAGATGTACATGGAAGAAAACCGGGCAATTGCCGAGATCCTTGCGGCAGGGTATCGTAAGGAAGATGTCGAACGTGTTACTCGTTTGATTAAAATTAACGAATACAAGCGCCGCCAGGCCCCAATCGGCATTCGCGTCACGCATCGCGCCTTCGGCCGCGACTGGCGCTACCCGATCACCTCAAAGTTTCGTGAGTGACAATCTATTACCGAAGGAGTCGTTATGAAGTTGATTACTGCAATCATCAAGCCGTTCAAGCTGGACGAAGTGCGCGAGGGCCTCGGCGAGATCGGCGTGACCGGCCTGACGGTCACTGAAGTGAAGGGCTTTGGCCGCCAGAAGGGCCACACCGAGCTCTATCGCGGCGCCGAGTATGTGGTCGACTTCCTGCCGAAGGTGAAGATTGAAGCGGTGGTCGATGACAAGGTCGTGGAACAGGCAGTCGATGCCATCATCAAGTCGGCACGTACCGGCAAGATCGGCGACGGCAAGATCTTCGTGCGCGACGTGGAGCAGGTCATCCGCATTCGTACCGGCGAAACCGGCCCGGACGCTGTCTGATCCTTCGTTTGTTTTCCAACCCGGATGCGGCGCGTCCGGGTTACCTCAGTCTCACGTCCTTGGCCCAGGCGGCCAGTCGCAAGCCGGTGATCAGCAGGGCGCTCGACCAGAGCGAAAAGTCAGCCGGTATCCCCGCTTTCTGCATCAGTAGATACACCCAGCAGCCGATGAAGGCGCAGACTGCATAGGGCTTGCCATCGCGCAGCACCATCGGTATTTCATTGCACACAATATCGCGCAGCACGCCTCCGAATATCCCGGTGATGACGCCCATCATGGAGGCGATGAACAGCGGCATGCCGGAAATCAGCGCTTCCGATACTCCCGCGATCGAGAACAGGCCAAGTCCCAACGCGTCGGCAACGACGATCAGCCGCTCCGACACGATCTTGCGCAGGGTGCGGATGGCCGGCGCGGCGATCAGCGACAGGACGAAGATCAGCAACGCATATTCCTGGTGAATTACCCAGAACAGCGGTCGCTTGTCGAGCAGGATGTCGCGCAGCGTGCCGCCGCCGAATGCCGTGATGAAGGCTACGGTAAACACGCCCACCACGTCCATTTTCTTGCTGCGCGCCTCGATGAAGCCGGAGAAGGCACCAACCAGGATGGCGAGGATTTCGATGATCTTGATGAGGGACATGCGAAGCGAGCAGGATATTTTTCCGCATGATACTTGCAGGGCAGGGGAAAGCAAGGGTATGGCAAGCCGCTGCATGGCGTTGCGGCGGGAAATAAGTACGGGATAGTGGGATGCTACGCCTTCAGCAGAACAACCAGCGCGCCGGCACCGCCTTCCGCTGCCCGCGCCTGGCAGAATGCCATCACCTCATCCTTCTGCACCAGCCAGCTGCGTACCTTGTTCTTCAACACCGGTTCCTTGTTGACTGAACCGAGTCCCTTGCCATGCACGATGCGCACGCAGCGCATGCCGCGCTTGACCGCATTGCGCAGGAATTCGCCAAGCGCTTCGCGCGCTTCATCACGCCGCATGCCGTGCAGGTCGAGTTGGGCCTGGATTACCCAGTGTCCGCGCCGCAGCCTGCGCAAGGTGTCATTGCCGATGCCGACGCGCGCATAGCTCAGCTGCTCGTCGGTATCTAGCAAGGTGTCGACATTGAATTCATCCGAAAGCGACTCGCGTAATGCGGATTCCTCGTCGGCCATGCGCTGGCGCGGGATCGGCAAGGGGCGGGGAGCGGTGCTGGGAGCCTTGTCGGCAGGCGGCAGCGGAGTGACATCGCCGATGCTGCGCCGGAACAGATCGGCGTCGCGCCGGCTTTCCTGTTCGCGCCGCTTGCGTTCGGCCTCGGCGGCCTTGCGCGCTTCTTCCTGCGCCTTGATCTCCGCACGCAGCGTCTTGAGAGCGGCGAAATCCTTGATGGGGCCGGGCATGGCGGTTCTGCAAAATGAAACAGCCCGCCGGCATCGAACCGGCGGGAGTAGGGAGGGAATCAGCCTTCGAGGCTTTCCAGGTAACGCTGGGCGTCGAGCGCAGCCATGCAGCCGGTGCCGGCGCTGGTGATCGCCTGGCGATAGACATGATCCTGCACGTCGCCGGCGGCGAACACGCCAGGGATGTTGGTCGCGGTCGCCATGCCTTCGAGACCCGTCTTGGTCTTGATGTAGCCGTTGTTCATGTCGAGCTGGCCTTCGAAGATGCCGGTGTTCGGCTTGTGGCCGATGGCGATGAACACGCCGTGCACTGGAATCTTGGTGATGCTGCCGTTCTCGGTCGACTTGATGTTGATGCCGGTGACGCCGCTCTCGTCGCCTGTGACTTCATCGAGCACATGATCCCA
>DASVLM010000117.1:0-6584 GCA_036384875.1 Noviherbaspirillum sp. | reverse complement strand
AGAGGAAGTGCCGCGCGTCGCGTCACGCTGATTGATCGTTGCCGCAGCCATGCTGCGGCGTTCCAGCCGCCCACGCAGAATTGCGCTGGTCCTATTTCAGGTAAACGTCGTCGTCGAAGGTAAGCACCCATTGCGGGCGATAGACGGTAAACATCGTCAGCAGGAAGCCGGTGAGAAAAGCCTCGCCCCAGGCAAGCAGCAGCATGTAGGCAACGGTATCGGCCTGCAAGGGCGCGTCCATTGCCCACATCGCATCCGCTCCCAGCGAAATCAGGCCGGTCACCGCCAGCATCACCATCGCGCCGAAGAAGCCGTTGCCGAGCAAATAGACGAACAGATGATTCGGCAGGAAGCGCCGCGTCGCGCGCATCACCATGTCGCCGCACCATGCCGGCAGGATCGACAGCAGCAGCATGTTCATGCCGATGTTGGCCCATAGTCCGTGGCGGATGTCGGTGAAGGCAATGACCGAAATCGCCAGTCCGACGATCGCAAGCTGCCGTCCGAACATCAGAACGAAAAGCGGCATGCCGAGCAGGTGCAATGCTGCGCCGCGCACCACCGGCACGTCGAAACGCCACATCAGCGGCAGGAAGATGACGAAGATGCACCACGCGGAAAACGCCCCGGCGCTGTCCAGCGTTTTCCATGGCGCGCGAAGCATGGCATGCAGGAGACATGCCGCGGCCGCCAGGTCGGCGATGGCGGCGACTAGCGGCGGAAGGTCATAGGAAAAAATGCCCATACCGCATTATAGGAACTGGAATGGCGGCGTAAAGGGCTTCATGGGGACTTGGCGGGTCTTCAGGCGGCGTGCTGTGTGCGCTGAAGGGCGCGGCGAGTGCGGACGTTTTCAAGCAATTCGAACACAATCATCCCACCCAGCATGCATGCTGCAAAAACAACAGCCTTGGGCACGCCGGCGCCGAGCAGTACCAGCGCCGGCCCGGGGCAGATGCCGGCCAGGCCCCAGCCGATGCCAAACAGTGCGCTGCCGGTGAGCAGCCGGCGGTCAATCATGCGTGCTTGCGGCAATTGCATCGGCAACCCCAACAGCGACAGCGAACGCCACCGTGCAAACGCAAACGCCACGAACCCCGGCGCGATCGCACCGAGCATGACCAGCATCAGCGAGGGGTCCCAATGTCCGGCCAGGTCGAGGAAGGCCAGCACCTTCGCCGGATTCGCCATGCCGGAAACGATCAAGCCGATACCGAATACCAGCCCCGCCAACAATGCAGTCAAACTTCCCATTGCCTCATCCCCCAATCAGATGGCGAACCACGAACACCGTCGCGAATCCGCACGCCATGAACATCAGCGTTGCCGCCATTGAGCGCGGCGACAGGCGAGCCAATCCGCACACGCCATGCCCGCTGGTGCAGCCGGAACCGTATCGCGTACCCAGGCCGACCAGCACACCCGCCAGCAGCAGCACCGGCCAACCTGCATCGACCTGCGGCTCGGGCAAGGCGGCGAACATGCCATACACCAGGGGCGATGCCACGAGCCCGGCCACAAACGCGACGCGCCATGAAGCGTCGCCGGACGGCCAGCGCAGCA
Organism: Noviherbaspirillum sp.; assembly: GCA_036384875.1. Lineage (GTDB taxonomy): Bacteria > Pseudomonadota > Gammaproteobacteria > Burkholderiales > Burkholderiaceae_D > Noviherbaspirillum. The sequence continues at coordinate 5,021 of DASVLM010000117.1, read as the reverse complement.
AGCTGCCTGCAATGCCGCTCACACCGGCGATGCGCCCGTTGAACAAGATCAGCACCGCCGCTGCAAGGCCGATCAGCAAACCACCTGCAACCGCCGGCCACGGCGCGAAATGCATCCAGTCAATATTCATCATCACTCCTTCGGACAATACAACCCATACATAAGCTCAAGCAGCGCGAGCACCCTTGGGTCCGCCACCGAGTAATAGATTCGCTTGCCATCGCGCCGCGTGTTGACCAATTCTTCATTGCGCAACACGCCGAGCTGTTGCGACAGCGTCGGCTGGCGGATATCCAGCAATTCCTCCAGTTCGCCAACCGACACTTCACCCTGGCTCATCTGGCACAACAGCAAGAGCCGATCCTCGTTGGCCAGCGCACGCAACACGCCCGAGGCCTCGGTCGCAGCCTTGCGCATCCTTGCCATATCAACTTGCCTTGCTACTACGTTCATTCAATCCTCCTGAAATCCTTCCTCATCTTCATTATATGGACACACATTATATAATTCAATATATTGTTTGAGCTGGTTGGACTCGTTCTGTGGCGGCGGGATTCCTGAAGGAGATTTGTCGGATTCGCAAGGCGCGTCTCGACGTCTGACGCCGAGATGATGCCGGCGCCTGCTATTGGGTACAGGCGCAGAAAAAATTCGAAGCGGAAATGAATTGCGGCGAAGTAGACCGACACTTTTGCAATGCACCGCGGTGGCAGCACGAAAAGAAAAGGGCTTGCGATCAACGCAAGCCCTTTCTCGATTCTGGTGCTGATGAGAGGAGTCGAACCTCCGACCTACTGATTACGAATCAGTTGCTCTACCAACTGAGCTACATCAGCGAAAACACGCATTCTACCAAAAAATGTTCCGGCTACGCTAGCTCGGCGCCCCCTATTGTCGCGAAACACCTTCCGGATCGCAAAACAGCGAGATTCCGAACTCCAAAAGAAAACGGGCCGCTGGTGCGCGACCCGTCGTACTCGCAAGGTGCTGCGAATCTTATTCGGCGTGGTAACTCGTTACGCGCTCGACTTCGTTCTTCGATCCGAGGAACACCGCCACGCGCTCGTGCAACTTGCCCGGCTGGAGGTCGAGGATGCGCTGCTTGCCGTTGGTGGCCGCGCCGCCCGCCTGCTCGACGATGAAGGCCATCGGGTTGGCTTCGTACATCAGGCGCAGCTTGCCGGGCTTGTCCGGCTCACGCGCGTCGGCCGGGTACATGAAGATGCCGCCGCGATTCAGGATGCGATGCACGTCGGCCACCATCGAGGCGATCCAGCGCATGTTGAAGTTCTTGCCGCGCGGGCCGGTTTCGCCGGCGAGCAGCTCGTCGATGTAGCGCTTGACCGGTGGATACCAGTGACGCGCGTTCGACGCGTTGATCGCGAATTCCTTGGTCTCTTCCGGAATGCGCATGTCGCGCTGCGTGAGCACCCAGGAGCCCATCTCGCGGTCGAGCGTGAAGCAGTTGACGCCGTCGCCGGTGGTCAGCACCAGCACCGTCTGCGGACCGTAGACTGCATAGCCGGCAGCCACCTGCTTTGCGCCCGGCTGCAGGAAGGCTTCTTCGGTCGGGTCCTTCATGCCTTCCGGCGCTTTCAGCACCGAGAAGATGGTGCCGATGGAAACGTTGACGTCGATGTTGGACGAGCCGTCGAGCGGATCGAACAGCAGGAGGTATTCGCCCTTCGGATAACGATTCGGAATCTGGTGGATGGTTTCCATTTCCTCGGAGGCCATCGCCGCGAGGTGACCGCCCCACTCGTTCGCTTCGAGCAGCATTTCGTTCGACATGATGTCGAGCTTCTTCTGCACTTCGCCTTGCACGTTTTCACTGCCGGCGCTGCCGAGCACTTCTCCCAAAGCGCCCTTGGACACGGCATGGCTGATGGTCTTGCAGGCACGCGCAACGACTTCGATCAAGAGGCGCAGTTCGGCCGGGATCGTATTGTGCAGGCGCTGTTCCTCGACGAGGTATTGAGTGAGGCTGATGCGTTTCATGGTAGCGATTGTTTTAGTTGGAAAGGGATTTGGTGACGACTTCCAGCACGTCCTTCGACAGGGACTTGGCGGAGGCCACCTTCTTCAGCGCGGACTGCATCTTCTGCTGCAATGCAGGCGCGTACTTGCGCCAGCGATCGAGCGTGCGTGCCAGGCGGGCAGCGACCTGCGGGTTGAGCGCATTCAATGCGATCACCTGCTCGGCCCAGAAGTCGTAGCCGCTGCCATCCACCGCATGGAACTGCGCGGGATTGCCGTTGCAGAAGCTGAAGATCAGGCTGCGCGCGCGGTTCGGGTTTTTCAGCGTGAAGGCCGGATGCTCCATCAGCTTGCGCACGACCGCCACGTCGGTGGTGCGGGCGGTGGCTTGCAATGAGAACCACTTGTCGATCACCAGCGCCTCATTCTCGAACTCGCGGTAGAAGTGGGCAAGCGCTTCCTCGCGGCCCGGCGCGCTGCTGTTGACCAGCGCGGTGAGCGCGGCCATGCGGTCGGTCATGTTGTTGGCGCTGTCGTACTGCCTCTGTGCGAGCAGGTGGGCGTCCGCATCGTTCAGTTCGGCGAGGTAGGCCAGCGCAAGATTCTTCAGGCCGCGCTTGCCGGCGGACACCGCATCGGGACTGTAGGTGCCCGGCGTGCGATTGGACTGGTATGCCACTTCCCATTCGGTACGCATGGCTTCGGCCAGCGAGCGGCGCAGGAACTGGCGCACCGCGTGAATGGCGTGCGGATCGACCACGTCGACCTGCTCGGCCACCATCGACTCGGACGGCAGCGTCAGCGCGAGTTCGCGGAAGGCGGCGTCGAGCGCGGTGTCGTTCAGTGTGGCACGGAAGGCATCGTTCAATGCCGCGTCCTGCAGCTCGGGATCGGTCAGCGCGGAGTCGTTCTGCACGGCGTCGGTAAGCGTAAGCATGCGCCGCATCGCGAGGCGCTGGCCGGCTTCCCAACGGTTGAACGGATCGCTGTCGTGCGCCATCAGAAAGGCGAGCTCGGCATCGGTGTAGTCGTATTCGAGGACCACCGGCGCGGAGAAATTGCGCAGGAGGGACGGCACCGGCTTTTCGGTGACGTTCACGAACTCGAAGGTCTGGCTTTCCTGCGTCAGTTCCAGCACCGCCGTGGTCGGTGCAACCCCTTGCGCACCTTCCATATGCAGCGGCATGTCGCGCCCGCCGCTGTCGAGCAGGCCGATCGCCACCGGGATGTGATAGGGCCGCTTCTGCGCCTGGCCGGGCGTGGCCGGGCAGGATTGCGTGAGCGTGACGGTGTAGGTATCCGCTGTTTCTTCGTAGCGCGTCTCGACCTTCACGCGCGGCGTGCCGGCCTGGCTGTACCAGAGCTCAAACTGCGTCAGGTCGCGGTCGTTGGCATCGGCCATCGCGCGGCGGAAGTCGTCGCACTCCACCGCCTGGCCATCGTGGCGCTGGAAGTAGAGGTCCATGCCCTTGCGGAAGCCGTCGCGGCCGAGCAGGGTCTGGTACATGCGCACCACCTCGGAGCCCTTCTCGTAAATGGTGACGGTGTAGAAGTTGTTGATCTCGACGTAGGAGTCGGGTCGCACCGGGTGCGCCATCGGGCCCGCGTCTTCCGGGAACTGCGCCTGGCGCAGCACGCGCACGTCCTCGATGCGCTTGACCGCGCGACCGCTGTCGGTACCGATCATGTCGGCGGAAAATTCCTGGTCGCGGAATACCGTCAGGCCTTCCTTCAGCGAGAGCTGGAACCAGTCGCGGCAGGTGACGCGGTTGCCGGTCCAGTTGTGGAAGTATTCATGGCCGACCACCGATTCGATGTTGGCGAAGTCGGCATCGGTGGCGATGCGCGGATTGGCCAGCACGTATTTGGTATTGAAGATGTTCAGGCCCTTGTTTTCCATCGCGCCCATGTTGAAGTCGCCGACGGCGACGATCATGAAGCGGTCGAGGTCAAGCTCGAGGCCGAAGCGTTCCTCGTCCCAGCGGATGCTCTTCTTGAGCGAATCCATTGCATGCTGGGTCTTGTCGAGGTTGCCTTCTTCCACCCACACCTGCAGCAGCACATCGCGGCCGGAGAGCAGGCGGAAAGTCTCTTCCTGGCAGACCAGCTTGCCGGCGACGAGTGCGAACAAGTAGGATGGCTTGGGGAACGGATCATCCCACACCGCGTAATGACGGCCGTCGCCGAGGTCGCCCTGCTCCACCAGGTTCCCGTTGCCGAGAAGCACCGGATACTTTTCCTTGTCAGCGCGCAACATTACCTTGTAGCGCGCCATCACATCGGGACGATCGGGGAAAAAGGTGATCTTGCGGAAGCCCTCGGCCTCGCACTGGGTGAAGAAGTTGCCGTTCGAGACGTACAGCCCCATCAGCGAGGTGTTGAGATCGGGCTGGATGAGGGTTTCGATTTCGAGCGTCACTTCATCCGGCGCGTGAGCGATCTCGAGCATGCCGTCGTGGAGCGTGTATGCGCGGCGCGTGAGTGCCTTGCCGTTCATGCGCAGCTGCACCAATTGCAGCGACTCGCCGCAGAGCACGATGCTCTTGCTGCGGCTTTCGGGATTGCGGCGCATCTTCAGGCGCGTGGCGACGCGCGTGGCCTGCGGATCGAGGTCGAACCCCATCTCGACGGTGTCGACCCAGAAGCTGGGCGGGGTGTAATCCTTGCGGTAGATCGTCTGGGGTGTTTCGGTACGCATGTCGGATCCTGGATCGGGGATAATGTGGCGGTACTGCTCGAAACGAGCATTTTACCAACCCTGAATGGACGAGGCGCTCCAATGAAACCGACCTTTGCGCTGTTCGTGATCGCCGCTGCGTTGCTGGCAGGATGTACCAAGGAGCAACAAAACAAGATTGGCCGCAGCGTGCAGAACTGGACCGGCACCAACGGCGTGCTGGAGATTTATGCGGGCGACAAGCTGGTGCGCCGCTTCATCCACATCGACAAGATATCGACCGCAATGGGTACCGACGACAAATCGCCGCGCCCTTATCGCTTCGGTTACGGTGTGCTGGACGAGAACCTGAACATGGTGGCCGATC
>DASVLM010000116.1:0-3050 GCA_036384875.1 Noviherbaspirillum sp. | reverse complement strand
GCCTACATCTTGCGCGTGGATCGCAATGCCCGCGGCCCGCAGGTAATTCTGTCGCGCACTGCGCCGGAATTCATCATGAAACTGTTTGAACTGGAAGTACCCGAGATCGAGCAGGGCATGTTGATCATCAAGTCCGCTGCGCGCGACCCGGGCGTGCGCGCGAAAATTGCTGTCTACACCAGCGACAAGCGAATCGATCCGATTGGCACCTGCGTCGGCATGCGCGGTTCGCGCGTGCAGGCAGTGACCGGCGAGCTTGGCGGTGAGCGTGTCGACATCGTGCTGTGGTCGGAAGACCCTGCGCAGTTCGTGATCGGTGCGCTGGCTCCGGCGAACGTGTCGTCCATCGTGGTCGACGAAGAAAAGCATGCGATGGATGTGGTGGTCGACGAGGAAAACTTGGCGATTGCCATTGGTCGTGGCGGCCAGAATGTACGCCTCGCGTCCGAATTGACCGGCTGGCAGATCAACATCATGACTGCTGAAGAATCGGCAGACAAGTCGGCGGCCGAACGTGCCGTCACCCTCGCGCTGTTCATGGACAAACTTGACGTGGACGAGGAAGTGGCAAACATCCTGGTCGACGAAGGGTTCTCGAGCCTGGAAGAAATCGCTTATGTACCGATCAACGAAATGCTTGAAATCGAGGCATTTGACGAAGATACGGTGAACGAGTTGCGCAACCGCGCACGCGATGCTCTGGTGACGGAAGCGATTGCATCGGAAGAAGGCCTGGAAGGCATGGAAGATGCATTGGTGAATCTCGATGGTATCGATCGCGTAACGGCAGGCAAGCTCGGCCTCGCCGGCGTGAAGTCGCTGGAGCGTTTCGCGAACATGGCGTACGACGAATTTGGCGCCGTGCTGGCTTTGCCGATTGAACGTGCAAGGCAACTGATTGACAATGGATTTGCAGATGTGACCGACGATGAAATGCGCCTGATCGATGGCAAGTACGACGACCGCGCGCGGACGTTGCAGGCCAAGGCGCGGGAGCTTGTCGAAGTTCAATGACTTGCAACGCTCTCAAAACATCTGTCGTGCCACATAGAAAAGAGGACTGAATGGCGAGTACCAACGTAGCCCAATTTGCCACCGAGCTGAAGATGCCCGCGGATCTCCTGCTGACGCAACTGCGTGCCGCTGGCGTCGAGAAGCGCTCGGCGTCCGATCCGCTGTCCAAGGAAGACAAGGACAAGCTGTTGAATCATTTGCGCCGTGCGCATGGGGTTGCGCCGGAAGGCGAGAAACGCAAGATCACGCTGACTCGCAAGGAAACGACTGAAATCAAGCAGGCGGATGCCAGCGGCAAGTCGCGCACGATTCAGGTCGAAGTACGCAAAAAGCGCACCTTCATCAAGCGTGATGAGCCTGAAGCGGAAGTTCCGCCGGCACCCGTGCCAGAGCCCGTGGTAGATGAGGCAGAGGTTGCACGCCGCGCCGAAGAGGCTCGCCGGCAGGCCGAACTCATTGCTCGTCAAGAAGCTGAGCTGCGCGAGAAACAGGAACGGCTTGCCCGCCTCGAGGCGGAACAGCGCGCAGAACAGGAGCGCGAGGAACAACGGGCGGCAGAAGAGGCGCGCAAGCGGGCTGAAGCTGAAGCAGCTGCTGCTTCGCGCAAGCAGGAAGCAGCAGCAAGTGCCGAGGAAGCCCAAAAGCGTGCTGCCGATGAGGCGGCTCGCAAGAAGGCTGCGGAACAGGATGCAAAGGATGCGGCCGATCGTGCTGCTGCGGCCGAGCGTGCACGGCGCGCCGTTGCTGAGGAAGTCGCACAGATCAAGGCGATGATGAATGCGCCGCGCAAGGTCATGAAGGCTCCGGAGCCGGCACCCGCTCCGGCTGCCGCGCCTGCTGCCAAGGCGACTGAGGATACCTTGCACAAGCCTGCCGACCGCAAGCCGGTAGAGAAGCCCGCTGACAAGGCGAAGCCGGGTGACAAGAAAGCGATCAAATCAGCGAACGTTGCTTCGACTTGGCAGGACGACGCCGCAAAGAAGCGCGGCGGCCTCAAGACTCGCGGTAGCGGCGCGACGCCTGCGCCGGGAGGCCGTGATGGTTGGCGTGCCGGTCCGAAGGGACGCCGTTCTCACGGGCATGATGATCAGCGCGAATCGAATTTCCAGGTGCCGACCGAGGCCATCGTGAAGGAAGTGCATGTGCCTGAGACGATCACCGTCGCCGAACTGGCGCACAAGATGGCGGTAAAGGCGTCCGAACTCATCAAGCACATGATGAAGCTGGGCCAGATGGTCACCATCAACCAGGTGCTGGACCAGGAAACTGCGATGATCCTTGTCGAGGAAATGGGCCACAAGGCATTCGCGGCGAAGCTGGATGACCCGGAAGCGCTGTTGCAGGAGGTTGGTGAACACGCCGATGCCGAAGCAATGCCGCGTGCGCCGGTGGTGACGGTCATGGGCCACGTCGACCATGGCAAGACCTCGCTGCTGGACTACATCCGCCGTGCCAAGGTGGCGGCGGGCGAGGCCGGGGGCATTACGCAGCATATCGGTGCTTATCACGTTGAAACTCCGCGCGGCATCATTACATTCCTCGATACGCCGGGTCACGAAGCATTTACTGCAATGCGTGCCCGCGGTGCGAAAGCAACTGACATTGTCATTCTTGTTGTCGCTGCCGACGACGGCGTGATGCCGCAGACCAAGGAAGCCATTGCCCATGCAAAGGCAGCCGGTGTGCCTATCGTTGTGGCGATCAACAAGATCGACAAGCAAGGCGCCAATGCGGATCGCGTGACGCAGGAATTGATTGCAGAAGGCGTGGTGCCGGAAGCTTATGGCGGCGATGCGCCGTTCTGCCCGGTCTCCGCAAAGACCGGCCAGGGCATTGATGACCTGCTTGAAAATGTCCTGCTGCAGGCGGAAGTGCTGGAACTGAAGTCGCCGGTGGATACGCCTGCCAAGGGCCTCGTGATCGAAGCCAAGCTCGACAAGGGGCGTGGACCGGTTGCAACAGTGCTGGTGCAGTCTGGTACCCTTAAGCGCGGTGACGTTGTGCTGGCTGGTTCGTCTTATGGACGTGTACGCGCG
>DASVLM010000115.1:0-3523 GCA_036384875.1 Noviherbaspirillum sp. | reverse complement strand
CAGAGGCTGGCGGCCGGCGCCGCCGCTTTTGCCTGACGCTCCGCATTGAGAGCGGCTTGCGCTGACGCCCATGTTATTTCATCGCCTTACTCGATCAGTGCGAGCCGCCGCGCAAGGGCTACCGCCTGCGTGCGATTGCTCGCGCCGAGCTTGGCATTGATGCCCCGCAGGTGGGTGCGTACGGTATTGGCCGACACGAACAGTTTCTCCCCGATCGCCGTGTTCGAATAACCTTCGGCAAGCAAAGCCAGCACCCGCAATTCCTGGCGGGTCAGCTGCTCTTGCAGGCCGGTCGTGGCCGGTGCAGACGCCTCCTGTTCAACATCCGCGGGATCGCAGGATTGCAACAGGCGCTGCAGGTATTCGGCGAACAAAGGATCGCGCCGTTCCGGCCGGATTTCCTGCTGTACGGCCATGCAGCTTCGAATCAATGCGCCAACCTGCGGCCCTTCGTCCAGCAGCAGGCGAACGAAACCTTCAGTGCAGGCTTCGTGCAATACCTCGGCCATCGCAACATGCGCGGCATGCTCGTCCCCACTGCAATGCAGGGCCAGTGCGCGCAGCAGGCGCAGCTTGAGGGCACGCCGCTGGCGCGAAGCGTTACGCGCGCCAGCGATCTCGCACTCCAGCGCCGGCAACGCCGCGGCGGCTTCTCCTGCAGCAATCCGCCAGCGCAGGCGGCACAACTCAAGGTACTCCACATCGTGGGCCAGCAGGCGCAGACCTTTGACTCGCTGCCAGAGTTCGCGGTCGTCGGCTCGCTCCAGTTCAAGTTTCGCCGCATCGAAATGGCCTTGCAGGACATAAACGCGAGCGCGCTCCAGCCTGGCGCCAGCGACCAGTCGCGGCCGCTTGTGCCGGTGCCCGAGATATTCGAGTTCGGTCAGTATCTGGTACCCCAGGTCCACATCGCCACGCCGGAAGGCGATCCGCGACAGCGTCACGTGGCCGCAGATCATGTGGTCCTGGATGCCGGCATTGGCAGCGAGCGGCAGATAAATGTTCAACAGGTGTTCTGCCTGCGCGCAATCGTTCGCTTCGTACAGGGCATTCGCGTGCAACACACCGGCCCAGGCATTACCATGCGCTTGGCCGTAGGCGCCGGCATGCGACGCGCGCACAGCCATGCGAAAGCGCGCGGCTGCCTGCCGCATGCGTCCTTCCTGCAAGTCGATGATGCCTTCCACCGCTTCCGAATACATAGCGTTAAATGCGCCAGATTCATCCGAACGGCGACGCGCGGCATCCAGCAGGCTACGCGCTTCGGGATAGCGCCCCATTACGGCAAACACGTCGGCCATCGTATTGGTCAGTGCGGTATGGATGAACGTATCGTCAGCAGGAACGGCCGACAAGACGATGCAACCGGTTTCATGAGCCCGCTCGTAATCATCCATCATTGCCAGCAGTATTGTGCGTAGCGCTGATAACGAGACGGCGGTACCGTTGGCGCCCGCTCGTTCACAACCGCTGCGTTCGAGCAGTGCCATTGCCTCGCCAGGGCCGCGCATCATGCCAAGAGCCCAGGCACGCACCAGTTGCAGGTTGGGATAGGCATGCAATGCATCGTCCGGCAATGCATCGAACCAGCGAGTCAGCAGGCGGATGCGTCCCTGCGCGAGCAAATCCTTCGCATGCCGCGCCAGCAGGCGCGTTGCAGCAGCCGAGTCCTTGGCGTCGATCGCATGATCTATGGCCGGCACTGGCCTTCCATGCAACTCGTACCAGCGCGAAGCTGCGAGATGCAGGCGGGCGACCTCATCGGGAAGCTCGCTCGCCAGTTGTCCACGCAGGAAATCGGCGAACAGGCCGTGGTAACGGTAAGTCGTTTGCTCGCCATCGATGGGAGTAAGGAACAGGTTGGCTGCCTCCAGCTGCCGCAACAACATGGCACTGTCGCCGCGGCCGGTCAGCGTGTCGCATAGCGGAGCGTTGAGGTGGCGCAGGATGCTGGTGCGCAGCAGGAATTCCCGCAGGTCCGCAGGCTGCTGCGCGAGGACATCGTCTACCAGGTATTGCGTCACTGCCTGGTTGGAGCCGGAAAAGCGTGCAATGAATTCGGCATGATTGGTGCGGCGTTCGAGCGCGACCGAGGCCAGCCACAAGGCAGCGATCCATCCTTCGGTTTTTCGGTGCAGCTTGGCCAGCTCCTCATGCTGCAGCGGCAACTGCCGACACTGCTTCAGGAATTCTTCCGACTCCTGCATCGAGAAACGCAGCGCGGCGACATCGATTTCGAGCATCTGTCCGCGCCCGCGGAGGCGGCCGAGGCCGAGTGCCGGCAGATTGCGCGAGCCGATCACAATGCGCACGTTGCGCGGCAGATGCGCGAGAATTTCGCGCACGATCCCCAGCACGACCTGATCCTGCACGTGCTCGAAATCATCGAGGAACAACGTGAACGGCGAATGGCAGGCGGCGAGCGCATCCACCAGGCGCAGCACCACGTCGTCGGGCGAGGCGGCCGGATGCGGCAGTGCTGCGTCCAAGGCATCACCGGCTACGATATAGGAGACCGCCGCCTCCAGGCAGGACAGAAAGCGTGAGGCATCGTTGTCCGCCTGGTCGAGCGTCATCCATGCTGTCGCGGCGCCATGCTCCTCCATGTACCGGCGCATCTGCAGCATCGCCGTCGTCTTGCCGAATCCGGCGGGCGCCCGCACCAGGATCAGTCTGGCCGAAGGCGTACCGTCGACTTGTGCGCGGATAGCCGCCCGCTCTACATGCGAGGTGGTCCCGGAAGGCGGCTTGAGCTTGGCATGCAGCAAGGCCGGGACATACCCCAATGCTCTCCCGCTTTCACGGGTTGGCTCCAATCCCACGCCTGCCAGAATGTGGTTGCTCACGGTACGCTCGCCAATCGTATGTCAGGACGCGTAGGCAAACTTTTGCAGGACGACCAGCGTTTCGCTCTTGACCGTTTCGTCGATCACCTTTTTGAACTCCGGAAAACGCGGGTGTGCCATCAATTGCATGAAACCACGGTCCAGATGTGCCATGTCCTCGAGTTCCCAGATATCGATCACGGTATTGAGCCGGCCGGTCCGGTGCATATACGCAGCGTGCAGTTTCCAACCGGATTCTTCAATGATCGGCACCCACTCCGCCATGGTTTGCATGAATCGCGTGTAGGCGGCGCCATCGATTTCAAGTGTTGCCTGAACAAAGATGCTCATGGTTCGATCTTTCCTATGTATTCCAGACTGCTGCGGAATCAGTCAGTCCCTACCTTCGCGAGCCGCGCCTCCTCCGGCATCAGGCCGACGCCGCGCAGGAAGGTCTTGTGCATGTTGATCAGTGCCGGCTCATTGCGGCCGAAGGTATTGAATGGTTTGATGTTTGCGTTGAGTGCCTTCTGCACGTTGGCGCTGACCCAGTAGTCTTCCTTGTCGACCACATGGCGGATGAACTCGAAGTGTGTCTGCGGGTCGAGTCCCTGGCTCGGCTTGTTCAGGTCGCCGCGCCAGTAGCAACGGTAGCGCGTCAGGTGCTCGTCGACGGTCTTGCCGGGGTAGAGCTGGAA
>DASVLM010000114.1:0-1890 GCA_036384875.1 Noviherbaspirillum sp. | reverse complement strand
TGCCGGACGCGGGCCGAAACTGCAACCGGCGCGTACCTTTCCGGCGGCATTGCCGTGGTTGCGGCTGGATCGCATCTATGTGCGCGGCATCGATATCGAAAGCGCGCAGGTGCTGCATGGCGCGATGTGGGCCAAGCTGTCCGACCATGCGCCTATCGTCGCTTCGCTCCAATTCAAGTGAGGCCGTTGGCGAGACGGTAGAATGACTGCCGATCGATACCCCCGGAGACAGGATGCGTTCGGTAAGCTTGGTCGGCAATAACGATGTCACGCTGCTGCAATCCGGCGCGGAGTTCTTTCCGGCGCTGATCGCTGCCATCGATGCCGCGCAAAGCCAGGTCTACCTCGAAACCTACATCTTCGCTGCCGACGAAACCGGCGAAGAGGTCAAGGCGGCGCTCAAGCGCGCGGCTTCGCGCGGCGTCAACGTCAACGTCATCACCGATTGGCTCGGCACCGGGCATGCGCAGTCGATGCGGCTCAACCAGGAGTTCCGCGCCGAGCGCATCAACCACCGTATCTTCAACGCGTGGTTCCGGCGCGGCATGACGCGCACGCACCGCAAGATCTGCGTGGTCGACCGCAGCGTCGCACTGCTCGGCGGCTTGAACATCAACCACGACCTGCGTTCGGATGATGATTATCACTTGCTGTTGCCTGCGCCGCGCTGGGACATGGCAGTGCAGGTGCGCGGGCCGCTGGTCGAACACATTCATCTCGAAGTCGAATTCCAGTGGATGCTGCTGGGCGGCTTCCATCTGCGTTATCGCTTCGAAAAATTCCTCGACAAGTGGCAGCGCATGCAGCCGGTTTCGAAGGAGCCGATGCTGGCCGGACTGGTCGTGCGCGACAACCTGCGCAACCGCCGCACGATTGAGAGGGCCTACCTGAAGGCGCTCGGCACAGCGCGCGACAGCGCGATGCTGGCGACGCCTTACTTCGCGCCCGGCCGCAAGCTGCGGATTGCGCTGGCCAATGCGGCACAGCGCGGCGTCGACGTCACGCTGCTGATCGGCGTCGGCCAGTTCCGCATCCAGGATGCGGTGGCGCATTCCTTTTACCCCAAGCTGCTCAAGTCTGGCGTGAAGGTGGTCGAGTACCGCAAGACGCAGTTGCACGGCAAGGTGGCGGTGGTGGACGAAGACTGGTCCACCGTCGGCTCCAGCAATTGGGACGGTCTCAGCCTGCTCGTCAACCAGGAGGCGAACATCGTCGTGCAGGATCGCGGTTTCACGCAGCTGCTGCGCGAACACATCCGGCGGGCGGTGGCTGACGGCGTGCCGGTGCGGCTGGAAGATTACGCCAACAAGCCGTGGTACAAGCGCATGCTGTACGGCGCGGCTTATGTGTTCTACCGTACGGTGCTGCGCGCGATTGCTTCCGGACGCTACGACGAGTGAATCTGCGCGGCTATCGCAGCATTGCCAATTTCGGCTGCTGACGACGCCGGACACTCTCGCCGGCATCGGCGTCGAACAGCGATCCGGGTACCAGAAAAGCGCTTGACACTCTGTATTTCAGAGTAATATGCTCTGAAATACAGAGTTTGAATCCAAGAGGGTCGTCATGCGCATTGGAAAGCCGGTTGATCTTGCTGCCGCCCTGCAGCGGCTTGTCATCGTTATGCGTCCATCGGGCAAGCAAGGGGGTGCCCGATGAGCCGCGATACCCTATCCAGCCTGCATGCGATCCAGTCCATGCTTGCCGCTGGCCATCGCAACATCTGCCTGCGTTCCCACACCCTGCTGCTGTGGGGCGTCACCGGCGGCATTCTTTGCCTGTCTCTCGACGATATCCTCACTCCCGAACGTTTCCCAGACATGTGGCTGCGCCACCTGGCGCTGCTGTTCCTGCTGACAGTGGTGCTGTCCGGCGTGGCGCTGGCCGATT
>DASVLM010000113.1:0-3591 GCA_036384875.1 Noviherbaspirillum sp. | reverse complement strand
GCACTTCGCTGGGAAGCTTTGCGGCGAGCTTCTTCGCAGCTTCGGAAAATTCATGGGGGACTCCGTACTTGCGCACGGCAATCTCGATTTCCATGCCGGGGTCGTCGATATCGCCAAGCAATTCGACGATACGTCCTACCGGCTGCGTATAGCGCGACGGCTGCTCAAGCAGTTCTACGTTGACAACCTGCCCGGCCTTGGCCTTTCCCGGTGATCCGGACAGCATGATGTCCTGCCCGATCCGCTTGTCCTCCGGTGCGACAATCCAGACTCCATTTTCATTAAGCAGACGGCCAATGACATGCGTATTGGCGCGCTCGAGAATTTCAACAATCGTTCCTTCCGGACGGCCGCGACGGTCAGTGCCGACAATACGGATCTGCACCCGATCGCCGTTCAGCACTTTCTGCATTTCCTTTTCCGGCAGAAAGACGTCATCGCTGCCATCGTCGGGCATCAGGAAGCCGTATCCGTCTCGATGGCCGCTGACGCGCCCCTCGATGAAATTGGGTTGGTGTGTAAGCTGATAATGGCCGCTGCGACTCGGCCGGATCTGGCCGTCACGCTCCATTGCATTCAGGCGGCGTATCAAGCCGTCTGTTTCTTCAGGTTTGACCCCGAGAGCGGAAGCCAAGGCCTGTAAATCTTGCGGTTCGCTCGCCGTCCGCAGGATGCCGAGGATTTCTTCCCTGCTCGGGATACTGTATGAGTATTGGTTCAAATGGGTATTTCTCTTTTTTGTTGAAAACCAGCAGCATGCCAAGCCATGCTTGACTAGCTACCAAGCTAGTGTACCGGAGGTCTGTTGCATTTACCTACGATTAGCGTTCCCTACCGCTAGGATTTGACATCCATGGAAATTCCGCTATAATTTTGGTCTTTCGCATCGCCCAGATGGCGGAATTGGTAGACGCACTAGGTTCAGGTCCTTGCGGTGGCAACACTGTGGAGGTTCGAGTCCTCTTCTGGGCACCAAGTTTTGAAAAGGTCCGCAAAAGCGGACATTTTCTTTTTTAAGACGGTCCGCTTTGCGGGCCGTTTTTCATTTCAGCGTGCAGAAACCATATTCCTGCGAAATATCTGTTCAACTCCCAATTAAGCCTGAATGACAAAAACCCGTTGGGATGCCAACGGGTTTTTCTTTACCACTGCCATTTAATATTTGAGCGTGGATTGTGCAGCAAGTTCTGCCCGCTCATTTCCCCTTTTTCAGCCATGCCGCCAGCTGATGAGGGCGCAGTCCATCAAATTCTTCAAATGGCTGATGAATCCAAGGATTGGTGGATAGATATTCCAAGTAGTAATCAGGGCGGACAGCAGAACATGCCTTGCACCAAATGACTGCCGATTTGACTTCAGTGACCGCCGGGAAATTATCCTTGAGATGACTTTGTACGCGCTGAAGGGTAACGCCAGAATCAACCAGATCATCAATCAGCAGCACACGACCCGCCAGCGTTCCTTTAGTCATGGTGACATGCTTGGCGATATCCAGCATGCCCTGAACAGTTCCCGCTTCTTCTCGATAGGAGCTTGTCGAAAGTATCGCCAAGGGAACATCAAAGATTCGCGAAAACACATCCCCTGGACGCAACCCGCCGCGCGCCAGGCAGAGAACCTGATCGAACTGCCAGCCCGACTCATGCACAATACTCGCGAGCGACGCAATCGCCTCGTGATATTCGTCCCAGCTGACCCACAGATCCTTGTCGGTTGAGGTACCCATTCCGCTTCCCATTTTCCTCGTAATCGTTCAGGCAAACGGATGGCGCAGGACGATTGTCTCCTCGCGATCCGGCCCGGTGGAAACCATGTCGACCGGCACGCCAACCAGCTCCTCTATGCGCTTGACGTAGGCGCGAGCATTGGCCGGCAGTGCCGCCAGCGATTTCGCCCCCACTGTGGACTCCGTCCAGCCCGGCATTTCTTCGTAAATCGGCTGACAGCGGCTGGCATCTTCCGCACCGACCGGAAAGATGTCGATTACCTTGCCATCGAGAGTGTAGCCGGTGCAGAGCTTGAGCGACTCCAAGCCATCGAGCACATCGAGTTTGGTAAGGCACATGCCCGATACGCCATTGATCTGCACCGAGCGACGCAGCAAAGCCGCATCGAACCAGCCGCAACGACGAGCCCGTCCAGTTACAGTGCCGAACTCATGGCCGACGCTCGCCAAGTGTTTGCCGACACCTTGGTCGGTCGGCAATTCGGACGGGAACGGCCCGGAACCGACGCGCGTGGTATATGCCTTGGTGATGCCCATGACGTAGTGCAGCATGTTCGGTCCGACCCCGGAACCGGCGGCAGCGTTGCCTGCTACACAATTGCTCGAGGTGACGAAAGGATATGTACCGTGATCAACGTCCAGCAAACTGCCCTGAGCGCCTTCAAACAGCAAATTGGCCCCTGCTTTATGCGCGGCGTAGAGCGCACTGGAAACATCCGCCACCATCGGCCGAATACGGGGGACCGTAGCCAGTGCATCATCGAGCGTCTTCTGGAAATCAACCGGCTGAGCCTTCAGATAATTTGCCAGGACGAAGTTATGGTAATCGAGGTTCTCCCGCAGCTTTTCCGCAAAGCGAGTTTCGTTCAACAAGTCGGCGACACGAATGGCGCGACGAGCCACCTTGTCCTCGTAGGCCGGACCGATACCCTTACCAGTGGTGCCGATCTTGGCCGCTCCGCGTGCCGCTTCACGAGCCGCGTCCAGTGCTATGTGATACGGCAGGATGACCGGACAGGCTTCTGATACTTTCAGGCGTGAGGAAACTTCGACGCCGCTGGCCTCGAGCTTATCGATTTCACGCAGCAAGTCCGGCACCGACAGCACTACACCATTGCCGATATAGCAGGCAACACCGGCACGCATGATTCCGGACGGGATCAGTTGCAGTGCAGTTTTCTGTCCGCCGATCACCAAAGTATGGCCAGCATTGTGACCGCCTTGAAAACGGACGACTCCCTGTGCGTGATCAGTGAGCCAGTCGACGATCTTCCCTTTACCCTCATCGCCCCATTGGGTGCCGATGACAACGACGTTTTTAGCCATGCTTGATGCCTATAGAACTAAATTTTCTTGAGTACCCAAATTCCATTTTCGAACACGACTGCACGATCGCAATCGAATTCGTCCTGTTCGTTTTCGTGCCCCGGAAGGGCCTGAATCACGACCTCGCCCATCTTGCGCAATTCAGCAATCTTTTCCCGCAATCCTGCCTCCGTACCCCACGGCGCACGAATAGCCGGCTTGCGTTGCGCACCTGGCATGAGCCGCGCCAACTCCCGCAAATCCAGCGAAAAACCGGTTGCCGGACGGGCGCGGCCGAACGCTTCTCCCACATGGTCATAACGTCCGCCACGCGCAACCGCATTCGGCAAGCCCGACACATAGGCGGCAAACATGACACCGCTGTGATAATGGTATCCGCGCAGGTCGCCCAGATCGACCGTTATCGAGGCCTTGCCCGCCAGCTTGGCGAGGAATTCCAGCTCGTCGAGAGCGGCTTTCACCCCGGGCACGGAAGCCAGTTCCTTCCTGGCGCGTTCGATCACACTAATATCACCATACAAGCCAGGCAATGCCAACAA
>DASVLM010000112.1:0-7184 GCA_036384875.1 Noviherbaspirillum sp. | reverse complement strand
GCAACATGCGGGGCGCGCCGCTGCTTTATGCAGGCGTCGGCACAGGGATCCTGGTATCGGCCGAACTGATCGGCGCGGGGAATGTCTTTGCCATGCACAGCCATGGTTTGTGGATGACGCTTGCCGCCGCCGCAGGCGTGCTGAGCGCCATCGCGTGGCGCATTGTGAGCGGATACCAGGCACGACCCAAGCCGGTTGGCGCGCAGTCAGCAGGCAACGAAGCGGGCGATGCGCTGCGTCCCTGGCCGCTCATCCTCATCTACGGCCTCGCCGGCTTCGGCTATATCGTCACCGCTACCTATCTGCCCCTGTTCGTGCGCAACGCCGTCGGGCAGGTCGATCCGATTCACATCTGGGCCGTGTTCGGCCTGGGCGCCGCGCCATCCTGCTTCCTCTGGCATGCCCTGCATGTGCGTCTCGGCACGCGACGCGCGCTTGCGCTCAACCTCGCCGTGCAGGCGGCCGGCGTGGTGCTGCCGGTAATCAGCCTCTCGCCGCTGTTCTGCCTGGCAAGCTCGCTGCTGGTAGGCGGCACCTTCGTGGGAACCGTGACGATTGCCATGCCAGCGGCGAGACGGCTCGCGACGGCAGTGCGATTCAACATCTTCGCCACCATGACTGCCTCGTATGGAGTGGGACAGATCGCCGGCCCCATCTTGTCCGACTTGCTGTACCGGCAGGCGCACTCATTCAACTTGCCGCTGCTTGCCGCAGGCGGTGCGTTGGCTGTCGCAGCTGGGCTTTGTCTCGTGTAAAGGTTGGGTGACGGAAGCGGTGATCGGGATTGATCAGGATTCGTGGCGTCCGAGCCAATCACGCACGCCCTGCCCTGCGCACAATCCGGTCGCGAAGCAGGCATTGAGCAGGTAGCCGCCGGTCGGCGCTTCCCAGTCGAGCATTTCGCCGGCAACGAAAACGCCGGGCATCGCGGTCAGCATGAAGTGCTGGTCAAGACTGTCGAAACGTATGCCGCCCGCGGTGCTGATGGCTTCGGCAACCGGCCGCGCAGCATGCACTGTCAAGGGCAAGGCCTTGATCGTCGCGGCCAGCGTGGCCGCATCGCTCGTTTGCGCCTTGTGCAGCACTTCATGCAGCAATGCCATCTTGATGCCGGTGATGCCGAGGCGGCTTTGCAAATGGCTCGACAGCGAGCGCGATCCGCGTGGCCGGCTCACTTCGGCCAGCACCTCTGCGGCGCTGCGGCCGGGCAGCAAGTCGAGCGTGAATGTCGCGGTGCCATCGGTATTCAGGCGTTCGCACAACGGACGCGAGAACGCATAGATCAGGCTGCCTTCCACGCCATGCTCGCTCACCACCATTTCGCCCTGCCGGCGTTCGATACGCCCATCAGCATGCGCGAATTCCAGCGCCACCGATTTGAGTTGGGCGCCGGCGAATTTCTCGCGGATATGCGCGCTCCACGCGACCTCAAAGCCGCAGTTGGCGCTTTGCAAGGACGAGATGCCGATACCGCGCTCCTGGAGCAAGGGCACCCATGCGCCGTCCGACCCGAGTTGCGGCCAGCTGGCTCCGCCCAGCGCCAGCACCGTTGCCTGCGCCTTGACACGATGTTCGCCGTCCGGTGCAGACAACCGCAAGGCGCCGTACTCGTCCCAGCCGAGCCAGCGATGTCGCGCATGCAGGTGCACGCCTGCACCGCGCAATCGATGCAGCCACGCGCGCAAAAGCGGCGCTGCTTTCATTTCTTCCGGAAAGACCCGCCCCGAACTTCCGACAAAGGTGTTGACGCCCAACCCGGCAACCCAGGCGCGTAGCGCGTCCGGCGGCAACCGGTCCAGCGCGGCCTGCAATTGCGGGCTCCGATCGCCGTAGCGGCTGCAGAAGAGATCGTAGGCTTCGCTGTGAGTGATATTCAGACCACCAATGCCGGCTCGCAAGAATTTGCGGCCGAAGGAAGGCATCGCATCGTAGATATCGACCTGCACTCCGGCAAGGCTCAATGTTTCGGCGGCCATCAGTCCGGCCGGACCTCCGCCGATGACGGCAACTTGAACGGCAACAGGTTCGCGCATGGAATTGAAGTTTGAAAATCCGGAAGACCCTGCATTGTAAGCGCATCGGCTTGCCGCCAGCGACATCCCCGTACTCGGGAACGCCGCCAATCTAGGTCCGCGCCGCTGCAGCGAGCCGCAGAATGCACGTATGATGCGAACACCCGATTGAGAACAGCAGGCAAAAATATATGCAACAAGATAGCGTGGCGGCACCGACGCTGCACTGGAAGGAAAACGACGCGGACCGTTCCGCGCGCTGGCGCTCGGAAGCGGGCGTGATGCCGCCGAAATCCGTCGTGATCGCCGATGACCGGCTTCCGGCGGATACGGCCTATCGCTATGCGTGCGAGGGTACTGCCATGTTGTGGCGCGGCGACTTCCAGAATGCGCGGCACCTGCTGCAGGCCCTGATGCGCCGCGTAAGCCAGAAGCCAAGGAAATCTTCAGGAAAGGCAAAGCCGCCGGCACCGCCGCCAACGATGAAGGAAGCCTTCCATCTCAACCGGCAGGCACAGGCGCGTCGTGCCCGCATCCTCGGGATGCTGCTGATTCCCGTCGACGCCGACTACCGCATTCCGCTACGTCGCGCCCCCGATGTCAGGCAGGCTTGCGAAGAAGCGTATGGCCCGGCAAGCGAAGCCTTCGTCGTATCCCTGCGTGAACTGCTTGCACTCGTCGGTGCACATGAATGGCGCAAGGCGGGAGTCGAGATTCCAGCGCTTGGTGCGCGCATTCATCCGCACTTCGGCGTGTTCTCGCCGATACGCGGCGAATATATCGATCTGGTCGCGCAGGCACCATTGCCATCGAAGAAGCTTGCCTTCGATATCGGCACCGGCACCGGCGTGCTCGCGGCGCTGCTTGCCAAACGTGGTGTCGCCCGCGTTGTTGCCACCGACCTGGACCAGCGCGCCCTGGCATGCGCGCAGGAAAATCTCAAGCGGCTGGGCCTTGAGCGCCAGGTCGAACTTCAGCAGACAGATCTGTTTCCCGATGGCCTCGCAGACCTGATCGTGTGCAATCCGCCATGGCTGCCGGGGCGTCCGAGTTCGCCGATCGAAGCCGCCGTTTACGATCCGGAGAGTCGCATGCTGCGCGGGTATCTCGACAAGCTCGCGGCGCATCTCGACACTCGCGGCGAGGGATGGCTGATCCTGTCCGATTTCGCCGAGCATCTCGGCTTGCGTGCGCGGGAAGAATTGCTGTCGTGGATCGAGGCCGGCGGATTGCGCGTGGTCGGCAGGATCGATACGCGGCCGAAACATGGCAAAGCAACCGACACTTCCGATCCGCTCCATGCGGCGCGTTCGGCGGAAGTCACTTCCTTGTGGCGGCTCGCGAAAAAATAATCATCGCCGGCGTCTGTCGGACAATCTTGTGCGATCGACTTCGGCATTTTCAGCATCAATGAAAAGCGCACAGGGATCGATGCAGGCAGGCGAATGCTGTCGATAAAGCCGATGGACTCTGGCGGTGTAATTCATTCCAAGGCGCGTGTAAGAACGCACAGCGGATGGCTTGCCTGTTCACTCGCAAGTACCGAAAAACGCCGGGATGCGCTGGCACATTTGGTGCCTGAACTGCAGTGCATGTCTTTGCATGAAAAGGAGCACATCATGTGGACGAAAAGACTCGCCGGAGCGCTTGCCGGCTTCATACTTCTTGCCTTGTCGGGATGCGGCACCACGCACTACAGCGATTACGGCTATCCAACCAAACCGCCCGGCGTCGGAACGACGGATCAAAGATGAATCAGCGCAATTCCTTGCGGCTGGAAATCACACGCGATACCAGGCCGTAATCGATGGCTTCCTGCGCGCTCATCCAATAATCGCGGTCGATATCCTTCAGCACCTTGTCCAGCGGCTGGCCGGTTTCCTCCGCAATCACGCGCGCAATACGCTCGCGCATGCGAATGATTTCCTTGGCCTGAATCGCGATGTCGGATGCCTGTCCACCCATGCCGCCGCTCGGCTGATGAATGAGGAAGCGCGTGTTCTTCAGGCAGAAGCGTCGCTCCTTGGGTACGGCGAGGAACAGGTGCGTGCCGGCACTTGCCACCCAGCCGGAGCCGATCATGTTGACCGGCACACCGATGAATTTGACGACGTCATGAATGACATCGCCGGATTCGACATGTCCGCCGGGCGACGACACCAGGATATTGATCGGTTCATCGGACTCGTCCGCCAGCGCAATCAGGCGGCGCGCAGTGTCCTTTGCTACCTTGTCGTCGATTCCGCCGATCACGAATATGTAGCGTGAGTCGAACACCTTCTGTTCGAGAAAATTGTCGTCCTTCGCGCGCTGGGGCGCGGTTTCAGCATTGAAGTTTGTCATGGCAGTGAATGGGCAAGATGGTGATGTGATCCCGCACGCAGCAGTAATCGAAAGCCGGAATGCGCGGGGCCACCGGGGGATATCATCATATCCCCTCTCGGGGAGCGTTTGTTCGATGCAGAAGTTTTATTGCGCGGGCTCAATCATCCGCGTGAGAATCGCTGTGGAATGCGATGAATGTATCCAGCAGCGTGCGAGCGCGAAACGGCTTGAGGATCACGCGTGTGACCCGTCGTTGTTGCAATTCCTGCAGCAATGCGGCATCACACTGTGCAGTCAGCACGGCAATAGGAATATCACCCATCCGCTCGTGGGAACGGATGGTATCGATAATCGTCAAGTCGATCTGGGAATACATCCGGTCACCGAAGTCGAGCGCGATCACCGCACCCGCGAAATGACTCTCTCCAAGCATGCGCCGCGCCAAGGCGACGCTGCCGGTTTCATGAATCTCGTTCAATCCCAGCGAACGCGCAGTCAGCACCACCGTTCGGCGCAGCAGCGGATCGCTTTCGAGCAGGAGCATCGGCGCGGTATTTCTGGAGCGTCCCGATCGAGAAACCTGATTTCCCATCGACTTACTCCGCCAAAGCGCCGCCCGGCGCAACGAGTTCTTTCACTACCAGGTCCCGCAATGTAGACAGGATGCTCAGTTCCAGTTTGTCGAAACTGCGCCGGCGGCGATCGATTACACATAAGGTGCCAAGTACATGGCCGTCCGGCATCTTGAGCGGGGCGCCTGCGTAAAAACGGATGAAAGGATCGCCGGTGACGAGCGGATTGTCGACGAAGCGCTGGTCCGCGCGCGCATCCTCCACTACGAGAATGTCCGGCTGCACGATGGCATGTCCGCAGAACGAAATATCGCGCGCGGTTTCACAGACCGTCAGGCCGAAGCGCGACTTGAACCACTGGCGGTCGCGATCCACCAAGGTCAGCAATGCGATCGGCACGTCGAATTCCGCCATCGCAAATTCAACGATGCGATCGAAGCGTTCTTCCGGCGGCGTATCGAGGATGAGCAGCGCGTGCAGTGCAGCAAGACGCTCTTCGTCCTCCGGTGGAATCGGGGCAGCAAGCATGGGTATCAGGCAGTAAGGCTGGCGGTCCGGCGCAGTTAGGTTTTCGATTTCTGTGCTGCACTGAAAACTGTACTACAAGATATGCTTGCGCGGGAGCACGCGCCGGCGCGCAGCAATTCCTACTTTGGATACAGCTGGTAAATTGCCCCGGCACTGTTATCCGAAATGAGCAAGTTGCCGCCGTCGTCGGCAATGACATCCACCGGTCTTCCCCACACGCTGCGTGCGTCCGGATCGGACACAAAGCCGGTCACAAGGTCCATTTCGTTGCCAGCGTGTCCTGCGTCGTCGAACGGGAAATACGACACCTTGTAACCCGCGGTCAGCGAGGTGCAATCCCAGCAGCCGTGCTCCGCCACCACGGCGCCCTTGCGGTAGGCGACCGGCACCGCGGTATTCTGCAGAAAGCTCAATCCCAACGGGGCGGAATGCGCGGCCAGGTCCTTCGAAGCGCGAGTCACCGCAGCACAATCGAAATTGACGCCGCGCGGGTTGGTGTCGAAGTCGGGCGCCGGCCCGGACGCCGAACCGTCGGTGACTTCATCGCAATACGGCCATCCATAATTGCCGCCGTCGCGGATTTCGGTAAAGAAGTCGGCCGGGTTCTTGTCGACGTAGGCGTCGAGGACGGCTCCGACGTCGCTCTTGCCGTCGCCGTTGATGTCGGCCTCGAATGGATACGGCAATTCGTCGCGCGAGTTCACGGTGGCCCAGAGGGTGTTTGTGCCCGGAATGAAGCGCAGGCCCTCGGCATAGCGCAGGCCTCGTGCGAACAATCGCCCGCCAGTGCCGTCAAGTGCGTACTGGTAGATCGCGCCGCGCACGAAATCCGCCTGTGCATCGCTCGTACACACATTGCAGGTCGACCCCACCGACACATACAGCTTGTCATCCGGACCGATGGCAAAATTCTTGAGTTCATGGCTGTAGTTGCCGTTGAAGCCGGGCGACTGCGAATCGGGCAGATTGTCGACGACTGTCTCGCGGTTGCCCATGGTGGTCTTGGCCGGATCATAGACGGCGCGCGAGATGCGGTTCGATTCGGAGAAATACAGGTAAATCGTATTGCCTACGGCATGGAAAACCATGTCCTGCGGCTTGCGCAGGCCGGTTGCGAAGTCGAATTGCTGCGGCACGTCGTTCGCGCGCGCACGCAGCAGCACGATGCGGCCATCGTCCGGTACCGATACCAGCACATCGCCATTGGGTGCGAGAGCCATGTAGCGAGCATTGGGCACACGCGACCACACCCTTATGCCAAAGCCGGGCGGAATAAGGAGCGAACGCTCGACATCGAGCGGCGGACTTGCCAGCGCAGACGGCACTTCAAGCGTGGCTCGAACCGATGCGGCCACCGGCAAGGCGGCCGGCGGCGATGGCGCTGGCACATCGGACTGTGCGGTCGTTCCAGACTGGGTAGATCCGGAGGCACTGTCCGCACCTCCGCCCGAACATGCGGCCATCGAAAGGACGACGGCCACCATCAGCGCGTGCCTGCACACGCGCATGCATTCGTCTAGCACTTTCATTGTCGGCTCCTGCTGATTGCAGAAGGAGCTCCTCGCTGCGGTTCGTTATTGATCCGTCAGAGTTAGCGGACGATCAATGAGTTCCAGTACGTTGTCATTTTTGGACGACAAATTCTGGGAACAACGTGAAGGTGTCGGGAGAAAAGAGATATGTGTCGCAATCCCGTTCGTTACAACAAAGTGCATACGCTTGACACAGACAAAAAAAAGCCCGCGAC
>DASVLM010000111.1:0-4258 GCA_036384875.1 Noviherbaspirillum sp. | reverse complement strand
CAACCTCAAGGAGCGCCGTACCAGCCAGGGCACGCGGCTCTCGGGCGGGGAACAGCAGATGCTGGCGGTAGCGCGCATCCTGCGTACCGGCGCGCGCCTGCTGTTGCTGGACGAAATTTCCGAAGGGCTTGCGCCGGTGATTGTGCAGGCGCTGGCGCGCATGATCACGACGCTGAAGGCGAAGGGCTACACCATCGTGATGGTGGAACAGAACTTCCGCTTTGCCGCGCCGCTGGCCGATCGCTTCTACGTGATGGAGCATGGCCAGATCGTCGAGACTTTCGCCGCATCCGAACTGAATTCAAAAATGCCCGTGCTGAATTCCCTGCTGGGCGTATAAAACGTCGTTTGGACGTCACTACTCTAAGGAGATCGAGATGAAGTTGAAATGTATCGCTGTTGCTGTTGCTTCCGCCGCCGCCATGTTCGCCGGCCCGGCATCTGCCCAGATTTCAGGCGATGTCGTCAAGATCGGCATCATCACCGACATGTCCGGCCTGTATGCCGACATCGACGGTCCCGGCGGTGTCGAGGCGATCAAGATGGCGATCGCGGATTTCGGCGGTTCCGTCAATGGCAAGAAGATCGAGTTCGTCTACGCCGATCACCAGAACAAGGCCGACATCGCTGCATCGAAGGCGCGCGAATGGTTCGACCGTGAAGGCGTCGACATGCTGCTGGGCGGCACCAACTCCGCTACCAACCTGTCGATGGCCAAGGTTGCTGCGGAAAAGAAGAAGCCCTTCATTTCGATCGGCGCCGGCACGGCCCGCCTGACGAACGAGGAATGCACGCCGTACACCATTCACTATGCCTATGACACGGTGGCGCTGGCCAAGGGCACCGGCTCCGCCGTCGTGAAGCAGGGCGGCAAGAGCTGGTTCTTCCTGACGGCCGACTATGCGTTCGGCGCGTCGCTGGAAAGCGATACTGCTGCGGTCGTGAAGGCAAATGGCGGCACCGTGGTCGGCAGCGTGCGTCATCCGCTTTCCGCTTCGGACTTCTCCTCATTCCTGTTGCAGGCGCAGGCGTCCAAGGCGCAGATCCTCGGCCTGGCCAATGCCGGCGGCGATACCGTCAATGCGATCAAGGCAGCCAACGAATTCGGCGTCACCAAGACGATGAAGCTGGCCGGTCTGCTCATGTTCATCAACGACGTCCATTCCCTCGGCCTGAACCTCACACAGGGCATGTATCTGACGGATTCCTGGTACTGGGATCACAATGATGAAACCCGCAAGTGGTCCAAGCGCTACTTCGAAAAGATGAAGAAGGAACCATCCAGCCTTCAGGCCGCCGATTACTCGGCAACGATGCAGTACCTGAACGCGGTCAAGACGCTCGGCACCGACGATCCGGACAAGGTCATCGCGCAGTTGAAGAAGACCAAGATCAACGACATGTATGCCAAGGGCGGTGTCATTCGTCCTGATGGCCGCATGGTGCACGACATGTTCCTGATGCAGGTGAAGTCGCAGAAGGATTCCAAGTATCCGTGGGATTACTACAAGGTCGTGCAGACCATTCCCGGCGACCAGGCATTCACCACCAAGGCGGAATCGAAGTGCGCGTTGTGGAAGTAATGTGACGTAGTCATGCAGTGAATCGGCCCGGATGTTGCAGCGCTTCATCCGGGCTTGTTGTAAGTAATCCCGCATCAACTACCTGATCACCCGTATGGAACTATTCGGCATTCCAATTCAAGCGCTGTTAAGCCAGCTCCTGCTGGGGCTGGTCAACGGTTCGTTCTACGCGATGCTGTCGCTCGGCCTGGCAGTCATCTTCGGCCTGCTCAACGTCATCAACTTCGCGCACGGCGCGCTCTACATGATGGGCGCCTTCCTCGCGTGGATGGGGATGAATTACTTCGAGCTGAACTACTGGGTGATGCTGATTGCGGCACCAGTCGTGGTGGGCATCTTCGGCATCATCATCGAGAAGACCATGCTGCGCTGGCTGTACAAGCTGGATCATCTCTACGGCCTCTTGCTGACCTTCGGCATTACGCTCATGCTTGAAGGTCTGTTCCGTTCCTTCTACGGCGTCTCCGGCCAGCCCTATTCGGTGCCCGATGCACTCGGCGGCGCCTTCAACCTCGGCTTCATGATCCTGCCGAAATACCGCGCCTGGGTGGTGGTCGCTTCGCTGGCGATCTGTCTCGCGACCTGGTTTGTGATCGAGAAGACCAAGCTCGGTGCCTACCTCCGGGCAGGCACCGAAAACCCGAAGCTGGTCGAAGCCTTCGGCATCAATGTGCCGTTGATGGTGACCTTGACCTACGGCTTCGGTGTCGCGCTCGTCGCCTTCGCCGGCGTGCTGGCCGCACCCGTGGTGCAGATCTCGCCGCTGATGGGGTCCAACCTCATCATCGTCGTGTTCGCGGTGGTGGTGATCGGCGGCATGGGTTCCATCCTCGGTTCCATCATCACCGGTCTCGGCCTCGGCGTGATTGAAGGTTTTACTCGCGTGTTCTATCCGGAAGCGTCGGCTACGGTGGTGTTCATCATCATGGCCATCGTGCTCATGATTCGTCCGGCCGGCCTGTTCGGTAAAGAGAAATAAGGGGAAGGCATGAACAAGAAAATTGGATATCTGCTCGCGCTCGCCATCGCGCTGGCCGCGCCCTTCGTCGCCTACCCGGTGTTCCTGATGAAGGCGCTGTGCTTTGCGTTGTTCGCCTGCGCATTCAACCTGCTGATTGGCTTTACCGGCCTGCTGTCCTTCGGCCACGCCGCGTTCTTCGGCAGCGCTGGTTATGTTGCCGGTTATGCGATCCGCAACTGGGGCTTGCCGTTCGAACTTGGTGTCATCCTCGGCATGGCGGCGGGTGCGGTGATCGGCCTGATCATCGGCCTGCTGGCGATCCGGCGGCAAGGCATTTATTTTTCGATGATTACGCTGGCGCTGGCGCAGATGCTGTATTTCGTCTGTCTGCAAGCGCCGTTCACCGGCGGTGAGGATGGCTTGCAGGGCGTGCCGCGCGGGAAGTTTCTGGGGATGCTCAGCCTGGAAAACGACATGGCAATGTATTACGTCGTGCTGGCGATTTGCATTGCCGGTTTCGCGCTGATCGTGCGTACTGTGCATTCGCCGTTCGGGCAGGTGCTGAAGGCAGTGAAGGAAAACGAACCGCGCGCGATTTCGCTGGGCTACGACGTCGACCGCTACAAGCTGCTGGCCTTCGTACTGTCTGCGACGCTGGCGGCGCTGGCAGGCGCGACCAAGAGCGTGGTGCTGGGCTTCGAGACACTGACCGATGTGCATTGGAGCATGTCCGGCCTCGTGATCCTGATGACGCTGGTGGGTGGCCTCGGCGCGCTGGCGGGGCCGATCGTTGGAGCGCTGATCATCGTGTCGCTGGAAAACAAGCTGGGCGACCTCGGTTCCTGGCTGGCGCAGCTTACCAATATCGATTGGTTCAACTCCATCGGTGAGTCGGTCACCATCGTCACGGGGTTCATCTTCATCGTCTGTGTGCTGGCATTCCGGCGCGGCATCGTCGGTGAGATTTCCGCGATGTTCGACCGCAAGCCTGACAGCCCGGGCCCGGCATCGCATTAAACAAACAGTATGCAAAAGAAAAGGGCGCGTTCCGATGCGCCCTTCGATATCCAGGACGGCGGCCGATGGCCGCCGTTTTCTTTGGCATCTGTCTATGCAGGCCTCGAGTCGCACGTCGCACTTTGCCCCAAGCGGCTCTTGAATTACAGCGCCGCCGCGTAGATGGCGCGTGCGTCGTCGCGCAGCACTTCACGCGGGTTGTTGGTGAGCAGGCGCGTCTGCAGCATGGCATCGTCCGCGAGCCGGTCAAGATCCGTTTCCGCAATGCCGACCTGGCGCAATTGCGTTTCGATACCCGTGCGCTCGGCAATCTGCACCATGCGGTCGATCAGCGCCTGTGTCCGTGCTTCGACACTGCCGCTGGCGCTGGGTGCAACGATCTCGGCCAGCTCGGCATACAGCGGAGCGGCGGCGGGGGCGTTGAAGCGCAAAACATGTGGCAGCACCAGCGAATTCGACAAGCCGTGCGGTACATGGAAGATGCCGCCGATCGGGTAGGCGAGGGCATGCACGGCAGCGCAGGGCGCATTGGCGAAGGATTGCCCGGCAAGCATGGCACCCAGCAGCATTGCCTGCCGCACCTGCAGGTTCTTGCCGTCTTCGCAGGCAGCGATGATGTTGTGCGAGAGCAGGATGAGCGCCTGGCGCGCCAGCATGTCCGACAGCGGATTTTTCTTCAGCTTGGTCGTATAAGCCT
>DASVLM010000110.1:0-3399 GCA_036384875.1 Noviherbaspirillum sp. | reverse complement strand
CGTCTAACCCTCAGTCAGATCACGAAGCGCTATCCTTCGGTGGTCGCGAACGACGGGATCGACCTGACCGTGCAGCCCGGCGAAATTCACGCCATCCTGGGCGAGAACGGCGCAGGCAAGTCGACCCTGATGAAGATCATTTACGGCGCGGTGAAGCCCGATGCCGGCCAGGTGTTCTGGAACGGCAAGGAGGTCCACATTGCCAACCCGGCCGAAGCGCGCAAGCTCGGCATTGCGATGGTGTTCCAGCACTTCTCGCTGTTCGATACGCTGACCGTCGCCGAAAACATTGCGCTCGGCCTGCCGAAGAACACGAAGCTCGACGAACTCAGCAAGCGCATCGAGGAAACCGCGGAACAGTACGGCCTGCCGCTCAAGCCGCAGCGCCATGTGCATACGCTGTCGGTCGGCGAATGCCAGCGCGTCGAGATCGTGCGCGCATTGCTCGCCAAGCCGCAGCTTCTCATTCTTGACGAACCGACCTCGGTGCTCACGCCGCAGGCAGTCGAAAAGCTCTTCGTCACGCTGCGCAAGCTGGCTGCCGAAGGCTGCAGCATCCTCTACATCAGTCACAAGCTCGACGAGATTCGCGCGCTCTGCCACAAGTGCACCGTCATGCGCGGCGGCAAGGTGACCGGCGTGTGCGACCCGTCGCAGGAAACGGCGGCAAGCCTGTCGCGCATGATGATCGGCAGCGAACCGCCGGCCATCATGCATGCGGACCGTGCGCCGGGCGACACCGTGCTGTCGGTACGCGATCTCCATCTTGAGAAAAGCCATCCCTTCGCCACCGAACTTTCCGGCATCTGCTTCGACCTGCGTGCCGGCGAAATCCTCGGCGTGGCTGGCGTCTCCGGCAACGGGCAGCAGGAATTGCTGGCCGCGCTGTCGGGCGAAGATCCGCGCGCCGCACCGGAGGCCATCTTGCTCGGCGGCGAGCCTATCGGGCGCAAGAATGCCGCGCAGCGCCGCAAGCGCGGCCTCGGCTTCGTGCCGGAGGAACGGCTCGGACGCGGTGCGGTGCCCGATCTGTCGCTCGGCCAGAACATCCTGCTGTCGCACCAGGAAAAGGCGACGGTGGAGTTCGGCTTCATCAAGTTCAACGCGATCAATCATCTCGCGTCATCCATCATCAACCGCTTCAAGGTGAAGGCTTCCGGACCGCAGGCGACTGCCGGTTCGCTTTCGGGCGGTAACCTGCAGAAATACATCGTCGGCCGTGAAGTGGTGCGCAACCCGAAAGTGCTGATCGTCGCGCAACCGACCTGGGGCGTCGACGTGGGCGCCGCCGCGCAGATCCGCGCCGAGCTGGTGGCGTTGCGCGACGCGGGCTGCGCACTGCTCGTCATCTCGGAAGAGCTCGACGAGCTGTTCGAAATTTCGGATCGCCTCGTCGTGATCGCCAAGGGCAAGCTGTCGCCGTCCATCAAGCGTTCCGAAGCGACGGTCGATCTCATCGGCCAGTGGATGAGCGGATTGTGGGAAGGCGGGCCGCGCTCGCAGAACGATGACCGGGGAAACCAGGAGGCCGCACATGCTTAAACTTGAGAAACGGCCGAACCCTTCGGCATTGATGTCGTGGATGTCCCCGGTGCTCGCGGTGCTGCTCACTGCGATATGCGGCGGCATTTTGTTCATGGCGCTCGGCAAAAATCCGATGGCCGGTTTGTCGGTGCTGTTCTTCGAGCCGATCAAGGATGTGCGCGGCTGGTCTGAAGTCGGATTGAAGGTCGCGCCGCTGCTTACCGTTGCGGTGGGACTGGCGATCTGCTTCCGCGCCAATGTGTTCAACATCGGCGCGGAAGGCCAATTGGTCCTCGGCGCCATCTGCGGCGGCGCGATGGGCTTGTGGCTCGATGGCGACGGTACCGGGCAGGGCGGGGCAGGCGCGATCACGCTGATCCTGCTGGCAGGCATGCTCGGCGGCATGGCGTGGGCTGCGATCACCGCCTTCCTGCGCGACCGCTTCAACGCCAACGAGATTCTCGTTTCGCTGATGCTGGTCTATGTCGCGCAACTCCTGCTGAGCGAACTGGTGCATGGCGTGCTGCGCGACCCGGACGGCTTCAACTTCCCGCAATCGCGCATGCTGTCCGACGGCTTCCTGCTGCCCATCATCGTGCAGGGCACGCGCCTGCACCTGGGCATCGTATTCGCGGGCATCGCCGCGTTCGGCGGCTGGCTTTATCTGTCGCGCAGCTTCGGCGGCTATCGCCTGCAGGTCGGCGGCCTCGCACCGGCGGCGGCACGCTACGCCGGCTTTTCCTCGCGCAAGGCGCTGTGGACTTCCATGCTCGCTTGCGGCGCACTGGCGGGCCTCGCCGGCACCTGCGAAGTGCTGGGGCCGATCGGCCAGCTGACGCCGACGGTGTCGCCGGGCTACGGCTTTGCCGCCATCATCGTTGCCTATGTTGGACGCCTGCATCCGATCGGGGTGGTGTTCTCCAGCTTCATCATGGCGCTGTTCTACATCGGCGGCGAGCTCTCGCAATCGCGCCTCGGCATGCCCAGCGCCATCACCGGCGTGTTCCAGGGCATCCTGCTGTTCTCCCTGCTTGCCTGCGACATCCTCATCCACTTCAAACCCGTCTGGAGAAACACATGGAAACCTTCGCTCCGCTGATCGCCTCGTCGATCAACGCAGGCACGCCGCTGATGCTGGCCGCGCTGGGCCTGTTGATCAACGAAAAATCCGGCGTGGTCAATCTCGGCGCGGAAGGCATGATGCTGATGGCGGCCGTCATCGGCTTCGCTGCCACGGTGCACAGCGGCAGCGTCACGGTGGGTTTCATCGCCGGCGCACTGGCC
This sequence comes from Noviherbaspirillum sp., assembly GCA_036384875.1. Taxonomy (GTDB): domain Bacteria; phylum Pseudomonadota; class Gammaproteobacteria; order Burkholderiales; family Burkholderiaceae_D; genus Noviherbaspirillum. Next base: position 591 of record DASVLM010000110.1, on the reverse strand, counting down.
GGCATGCTGCTCGCGGGTTTCTTCGCGCTGCTCACCGTCTGGCTCGGCACCAACCAGTACGCGACGGGGCTGGCGCTTGCGCTGTTCGGCAGCGGCGCGTCGGCTTACATCGGCATGAGCTATGTCGGCCACAGCCTGGAGAATCCGAAGTTCGCCGTGCCCTTGTTGTCCGACATCCCCTTTGTCGGCGTCGCGCTGTTCCGCCAGCATCCGATGGTTTATGTGTCGATGCTGCTGTGCGCCGGCATCGCCTGGTTCCTCTACAAGAGCCGCGCCGGGCTGGTGCTGCGTGCGGTGGGCGAGGCGCCGTCGTCGGCGCATGCGCTGGGCTACAACGTGCGCCTGATTCGCCTCGGCGCGCTGCTGTTCGGCGGCGCCTGCTGCGGACTGGCAGGCGCATTCCTGTCGCTGGTCTACACGCCGCTGTGGGTGGAAGGCATGGTCGCCGGCCGCGGCTGGATCGCGCTGGCGCTGACCACGTTCGCCACTTGGCGGCCGGCGCGCGTGCTGGTCGGTGCCTACCTGTTCGGCGGCGTCACCATCCTCACTTTCTACGTGCAGGGCCTGGGGGTGTCGATCGCTTCGCAATGG
>DASVLM010000109.1:0-4350 GCA_036384875.1 Noviherbaspirillum sp. | reverse complement strand
CAGGCAACATGAAGTGCAACGAGGATCGGCATCTCTCTTGAGCAATGAAGGTGTTGAATAACGAAAAAAATAGATTCATGCCTTGGAGGCTGTTATCACTATACGAAGGCGGGAAGTTTCCACGCTGATCTTTCTCAATGGCGGCACTGCTGCAGTGTTGGCCGTGATCATTCCCGCTCTCGGTACGCTTCCTGCTTGAAGGGGTTGCGGGTCGCCTGAGCTGCACAGTGGCCGCCAACGTTTCGTTTGCCTGTTCCGTGCGCTTCAAGCCAACTTGTGTGAAGAGCATGTAAAAAACGCAACCGGGATGTAACGCTTACCCACTTATTCACACGCGGCCTGCCGACTTCAACCCTCACCAGAGAGAAGCCACATGACCAAGATTCGCAAAGCAGTATTCCCTGTAGCCGGGCTGGGAACACGTTTTCTTCCCGTTACCAAGGCGTCGCCGAAAGAAATGCTCCCCATCGTCGACAAGCCGCTGATCCAGTACGCAGTCGAGGAAGCTGCCGCGGCGGGCATTACCGAAATGATTTTCGTCACCGGCCGCAACAAGCGGACCATCGAGGATCACTTCGACAAGGCATACGAACTGGAAGCCGAACTTGCCTTTCACGGCAAGGTCAAGCTGCTCCGCGAGATCCTGACGCTGTTGCCGGATAACCTGCACTACTCCTACATCAGGCAGAGCGAAATGCTCGGCCTCGGCCATGCGGTGTTGTGCGCCCGCCCGCTGGTGGGCGACGAGCCTTTCGCCGTCGTGCTGGCCGACGACCTGATCGATGCCGACGTGCCGGTGCTGCGCCAGATGATCGAACTCTACGACCAGCATGCGAGCGCCGTGATCGGCGTGCAGAACGTGCCGCTGGAACAGACTGCCCAGTACGGCATCGTGCGTCCGCAATCGATGGGCGTGCGCATCCATCGTGTGGCCGACATCGTGGAGAAGCCGCAACCGGAAGCGGCGCCGTCGACGCTGGGCGTAGTCGGGCGCTACATCTTCAACCCGGAGATCTTCGACTTCCTGGAAAACATCACGCCCGGGACCGGCGGCGAAATCCAGCTGACCGATGCGATTGCGGCGATGCTCGCCACGCATCCGACGCTGGCGTATGAGTTCAAGGGGCACCGCTACGATTGCGGTTCCAAGCTCGGCTACCTCGAAGCGTCCGTGGTGTATGCGCTCAAGCATCCCGCCGTCGCCGAACAGTTCAGCAGCTTCGTTGCGCAGCTGCAGGTCGAACGCTACCAGCGCAAGATCGGAGGCCAGAGCGCATAAATGAGCACGTGATTGAGCGCGCGGCGGCAAGCGCTGGCCTCCCGCCGCTGCGCGCGACACAGACAACGTCGAGGCAAAACATGCATTGCACCTGCAAGAGCGGCCAGGAACCGCGCATCCTTCACAGGCGCGCGACCCGGCCGGCTTGCGAAAGGAGATTTTCCTGTCATGGCAGCACCCGGCAAACCCCTATCCGCGCTAACTCCGCCATCCCCGCTGTCTCCGTTCATGGATGGCGGCGCCAGTCCGCATTCCACGTCGGGCGCAAGTTCAAATGAAGTCCGACTGCACGCCATGTCCGCCATTCCGCCCAACGATGACCAATGGCGTCCCGAACATGGGGACGACCGGACTGCACCGCAACGCCATGCGGAGCATGGGTTGCGCGGCTGCGATGCGGAGTTCAAGACCTTGATCGAGAACTCGCCCGATCTCATCTCCCGCATCGACCGTGGCATGCGGCATCTCTATGTGAACCCCGCCGTCGGACGCCTTGCCGGCATACGCCCGGATGCCTGGCTCGGCAAGACCAAGGCGGAGCTCGGCCTGCCCGCGTCCGTGGTGGAAGCCTGGGACACTGCAGCGGCGGCGGCCTTTGCCACGGGCACCGAACAGAAGCTGGATTTCGATCATTGGATGGATGGGGAAATGCGCTACTTTTCCGGCAGGGTGATTCCGGAGCCGGATCACGAAGGGCATATAGAATCCGTGGTCGGCATCGCCTACGACGTCACCGAACGCGCCCGCATGGAAAAGGAACGCGACGAGCTGCTGGTGCGCGAACGCACCGCGCGCATCCAGGCCGAAACCGCGGCACGGGCGCGCGACGAATTCCTCGCCATCGTGTCGCATGAATTGCGTGCGCCGCTCAATGCCATCCAGAGCTGGGCGCACGTATTGGAAAACTACCTCGGCGAAACTTCCACCGTCCCGCTCACGCAGCGGGCGCTGCAAGGCATCAAGACCGGCGTCGGCCAGCAGGTGCGATTGATCGAGGACCTGCTCGACGTCACGCGCATGATGAGCGGCCGGCTGCGCCTGGTGAAGCAACCGCTCGCCCTGCTGCCGCTGCTGCAGGCCGCAGTGGAAAGCGTGCGCGGCTTGGCGGCTGCAAAACGTATCGACATCACATGCAATTACCGCATCACCAGCGAACAGATCGAGGGCGACTCGGACCGCGTGCAGCAGATCTTCTGGAACCTGCTGTCGAACGCGGTAAAGTTCACGCCGCAGGACGGCCATATCTGGTTCTCCGCCGGCCGCATCAACAGCGACATCCATGTCACCGTGCGCGACGATGGCGTGGGTATTGCGCCGGATTTCCTGCCCCACCTGTTCGACCGTTTCAGCCAAAAAGATACGTCGAGCACACGCCACCACAGCGGCCTCGGCCTCGGCCTGTTCCTGGTGCGCCACCTGGTTGATCTGCATGGCGGCAAGGTCGGTGCCGAGAGCGAGGGCGAAGGACGCGGCACCTCCTTCACCGTCGTTCTTCCGCTGCGCAGGCGGGACGAAAAATATATTCCCGCCACCACCGTCGACCAGGACGAGCTCTCCGGCATGCTGCTGCCCTCGCTGCAAGGATTGCGCATCCTGCTGATCGACGATGAAGCAGAAGCGCGGGAATCGCTGTCAGTGGTACTCACTACGGCTGGCGCAAAGATTCACGCCGCGTGCTCCGCCAGCGAAGCGCTCGACTGGCTGTCGACTCTTGGCGAAGACGAACTGCCGGACATCCTGGTCAGCGACATTGCCATGCCTGGCGAGGACGGCTACGCCACCCTGCGCAAGCTGCGCGCCTGGAAATCGCGCGACGGCACGGCGGCACTGCAACGCATGCCCGCACTGGCGCTGACCGCGTTCGCGCAACGCGAAGACCGCATCCGCGCTCTCACCGCCGGCTTCCAGATGCACCTGACCAAGCCGGTAGCGCCGGAAGAATTGATCGTGGTAATCGACACCATGGTGGCGCGCAAGCTGTTACGGGTGTGAATACCGGCGACTACCCGTCACCAAGGGCGAGCGCCCTAATGGAGCGAGTCGCTTCCGGTATTGACGGGGGCATCGCCACCCTTCTTCATGCCACCCTCGTAAGGCCCGTACTCCTCCAGCCGGTTGTAGAGTGTCTTGAGGCTGATGCCGAGGATATCCGCCGCCCGCTTCTTCACGCCGCCGCACAGTTCCAGCGTCGCGTAAATAAGGTTGCGATCCACGTCGGCGAGCGATGTTCCCACCGGAATGGCCAGTGTCATGCCGACCAGCTATTGCGTGGTGATCACCGGTGCCAGCGCACTCGCATCGATGGTGTGGTCGGACAGGATGAAGGCGCGCTGCATGTAATTGCGCAGCTCGCGCACATTGCCCGGCCAGTGATAATTGCTGAGGCACGCCAAGCCATCGGGCGACAGCACCTTGCTCGTGCCATGCGCGGCATTCAGTTCGTCGAGGAAATGCTGCGCCAGCAATTCGATATCCGCTCCGCGCTCGCGCAACGGCGGTATGCGCAGCGGAAAGACGTTGAGGCGATGGTAGAGGTCCAGCCGCAACTTGCCCTCCGACACTGCCTGCTCGGGATCACGATTGCTGGCCGCCACCACGCGCACATCGGTATCGATTTCCTGGTTGCCGCCGATGCGCATGAAGGTTCCGGTCTCCAGCACGCGCAACAGTTTCACCTGCAACTCGATCGGCATCTCGGTGATTTCGTCGAGGAACAAGGTGCCGCCGTTGGCTCGCTCAAAATACCCTTTGTGCTGGCGGTCTGCGCCGGTGAAGCTGCCCTTCTCGTGACCGAAGATTTCGCTTTCGATCAATTGCGGCGAAATTGCACCGCAATTGACCGGCAGGAAGGGATGTTTCTGTCGCAGGCTCAAATCATGGATGGTCTGCGCCGCGAGTTCCTTGCCGGTGCCGCTCTCGCCCAGGAGAAGTACCGTGGCTTCGGTCGGCGCCACGCGGGCGATATGGTTGTAGAGTTTCTGCATGGCAGGCGCCGCGCCCAGCATCTGGCCGAAGTGTCCCAGCCGACGCAATTCGCTGCGCAGCACGCCGATTTCTTCCTTCAGATCCAC
>DASVLM010000108.1:0-2678 GCA_036384875.1 Noviherbaspirillum sp. | reverse complement strand
TCTCGCAGGCCGCGAACTTCCGCGCCGCTATCGTTGAAGGCAGTGCCGGAGTTCTTGCGCTGTCGGAAGACCAGTTCTGACACCTTGCTGTCGGAATGAAAAAGAGCGGCCTATGTGCCGCTCTTTTTTTGCCTGCCGCTGAACTTCGGGCAAATTCGCCAATCTGCCATATACTGAATTCAGGCATTTGCGCTTCCTCTCCCGGAGGAAAACATGAAGCGTTGGCTGGCGATGGTTGGTCTGCTGTTCGCGCTTGCTGCACCGTTAAGCAGCAACGCGATGGATAGCATTACGACAGCCGACGTGATCGCCATCCGCGAAGCCGTCGAGTCCCAACTCAAGGCCTTGTCGCACGACGATGCCGATGGCGCCTTCAGGCTGGCTACACCCAAACAGCGCATGATGATCGGCAGTGCTTCGCAGTTTCTGAACATCATCAAGGAGCACTATCCGCCAATCTATCATTACGAATCGGCGATATTCTTTCCTGCCGAAATAGTGGATGGTGACCCTGTCCAGATGGTGCGGCTGGCGGACGACCAAGGCAAGGTGTGGATCGCGGTGTTCCGCATGCAACAACAGGAAGAAGACAGCAGCTGGAAGATCGACGGATGCTTTCTGTTTGAGACAACGAGTGTTTCCACTTGATTGTCGACGCGGACTGTTATTCGCGTCGGTCGGAACGCCGATGTCTCTCAGCCGTATGCCCCGCCGGTGAACAGCAGGTCGAATGTGCGTGCAATCGTCGCAATGAGCGCAACAGCGCCGACACCCAGCGTCAGGACGAGAACCAGGGCGAGTGGCCAGCCGGAGCCGGATTTGTGGGTGGAAGCCGGATTGTGCCGGGCGTCCCATTTGTCGTCCGGCGTCAAACCGATCACCAGTGCTTCGAGAAATCCGGCCAGTACGGAGACCACGAATGGCGCTCCGGTAAACAACATCGGCGCTTCAGGCCGGAATGCAATCAGCAGCGACGTCAACGGCGCAGTCGCCAAGTGCGCCCAGCCCCAGAAATCTTTCTTGTCGAAAAGATAAAACCGGTGCAGTCCGATGCCGCCTGTGACGGCGGCGAGCAGGGTGGCGAGTGTCTTGTTTTTATGGCTGGTCGGCATGGATCGATTCCGTTATCATTCGGCCGGTCTGGCCGCTGGCGCCGCGTAGTGTGCACGAGCGGCGAAGTCCATGCAATCCGATTCCGGGGCGACATGCCGCCGGAAGAGGTGTTTCATTGCCAATCTTGCCTGCAGCAGGAAAAACCGGCTATAATTCTCGGCTTTTTCCGCCTTCGTACTATTTTTTGGAAGCACAACCATGGTCGTTATTCGTCTCGCACGCTCCGGCGCCAAGAAGCGCCCCTTCTATAACATCGTTGCTGCCGATTCCCGCGCACGCCGCGATGGCCGTTTCATCGAGCGTATCGGTTTTTACAACCCGATCGCCACTGAAGGTGAAGAGGGTTTTCGTATCGCCCAGGATCGCCTGACCCACTGGCAAGGCGTTGGTGCACAACTGTCCCCGACGGTTGCCCGCCTGGTCAAGCAAGCCGGCAAGAAAGCCGCTTAAGTCATTTGTCGTTGAAAAACGTTTCGGGGGCAGCCGTCCCTGACGATCTGGTGCTGGTTGGTCATGTAACTGGCGCTTATGGAATAAAAGGCTGGGTCCGCATCAAGCCGTATTCTGCCGATGCGGATGCGCTTCTCCACGCCAAAACGTGGTGGCTGGACAAGCCGGTCCTGCGTGATGTGGATGTCCTGCAGGTCAAGGCGCACGGCGAAGATGTCGTCGCTGGCCTGATGGGCGTGGCGGATCGCAACGCCGCGGAAGCGCTGAAGGGCTCCGCAGTACAGGTTCGGCGCAGCCACTTTCCGGCACTTTCGGACAACGAGTTCTATTGGGTCGATCTGATGGGCCTTGCGGTCGAGAACCTGCAAGGCGAGGTGCTGGGCACCGTGGCCGACCTGATGGACAACGGAGCCCATCCCATCTTGCGAGTGCAGGCACCTGCGGTGTCGAAGACGGAGAAGCCGAAGGAGTGGCTGATTCCATTTGTCGAGCAGTTTGTGAAGACAGTCGACAAGAAAGCCGAAAAAATTACGGTGGACTGGGGTCTGGATTTTTAGGGCTTCGTTTTTAAGGAGGGAGCGCAAGTGCAGTTTGACGTCGTGACGCTCTTTCCTGAAATGTTCACCGCGATTACGCAGTCGGGTATTACCCGGCGTGCGTTCGAACAGAGAAGGTGTGTGCTGTCGTTGTGGAATCCACGCGACTTCACCACTGATAATTACCGTACCATCGACGATCGGCCCTATGGTGGCGGACCGGGGATGGTGATGATGGCGAAACCCCTGGAAGCTGCAATCAGCGCAGCGAGGGAGCGCCAGGCAGGCGAAGGCGTGGTGAAGCCCCAAGTGATTTACCTGTCTCCGCAAGGGAAGCCGCTCACGCATGCGCGTGTAATGCAACTGACCACAGAACCCGGCCTTGTGTTGTTGTGCGGTCGTTACGAGGCGGTGGACCAGCGTTTGCTGGACCGTTGCGTGGATGAAGAAATTAGCGTCGGCGACTTCGTGTTGTCGGGCGGTGAACTGCCGGCGATGGCGCTGATGGATGCGGTGATACGCCAGTTGCCCGGTGTGCTGAATGATCAGGGCTCTGCAGTTGAAGACAGTTTTGTCAAT
>DASVLM010000107.1:0-2154 GCA_036384875.1 Noviherbaspirillum sp. | reverse complement strand
ATCCGGGACTCGTGGTGCACGGCCCGCTGATCGCCACCCTGCTGCTTGACCTGCTGCGCCGCGAACGGCCGGAAGCAGAGGTCGCGCATTTCGAATTCCGCGCTGTGCGCCCGACCTTCGACATTCATCACTTTCATGTATGCGGCGAACCGAGTGCGGACGGCAAGACTGTCCATCTGTGGGCCAAGGACCATGAAGGCTGGCTGACGATGGATGCCACAGCCGTCATCAAGTGAGACAGAAGATGAAACCGCTGAAAGACATTACCGTCATCACACTCGAGCATGCCATTGCGGCGCCGTTCGCAACGCGCCAATTGGCCGACCTCGGCGCGCGCGTCATCAAGGTCGAGCGTCCGGGCGTGGGCGACTTCGCACGCGGCTACGACGAACGGGTGCGCGGCCTGGCTTCGCATTTTGTGTGGACGAACCGTTCCAAGGAAAGCCTGACACTGGACGTCAAGCATCCCGAAGCGCAAGCCATCCTGCGACGGCTGATCGTGGAAGAAGCCGACGTGGTGGTACAGAACCTCGCCCCCGGCGCGGCGGCGCGCCTCGGCCTCTCGTACGAAGCGCTATCCGAGATCAAGCCCGGCATCATCGTCTGCGACATTTCCGGCTACGGCAGCGACGGCCCCTATCGCGACAAGAAGGCCTACGACCTGCTGATCCAGAGCGAGTCCGGCTTCCTCTCGGTCACCGGCACAGAGGAACAACCGTCGAAAGCCGGACCTTCCATCGCCGACATCTCCGCGGGCATGTACGCCTACAGCAACATCCTCGCCGCATTGCTGGAACGCGCGCAGACCGGGCGCGGCCGCAGCATCGACATATCGATGCTTGAATCGCTCGTCGAATGGACCAGTTATCCGCTTTACTATGCCTTCGACGGCGCGACGCCGCCGGCACGCACCGGCGCCAGCCACGCGACCATCTATCCCTATGGACCATTCCCCGCCGGCGACGGCAAGACGGTCATGCTCGGCCTGCAGAACGAGCGCGAGTGGGCCGCGTTCTGCGACAAGGTGCTGCGCGCTCCCGAACTCGCCGGCGACCCGCGCTTTGCCTCCAATTCCAGGCGGAGTGCCGCACGCTCGGAGCTGCGCAAGCTGATCGTGGAAGTGTTCTCGACGCTGACCGCCGAGGAAGTTCTCCACCGGCTCGATGACGCACAGATCGCCAATGCCAGCGTCAATACCATGCACGATGTATGGGAACACCCGCAGCTGCAAGCGCGGCATCGCTGGTGCGAAGTGGGTTCGCCGGCAGGAACGATCCCGGCGCTTCTCCCGCCCGGTGTTACGCAAGAGGACGCACCGCGCATGGACCCGGTACCCGCATTGGGAGAGCATACAGAGCGCATCCTGGCCGAGCTGGGTTATACGACGGAGCGGATCGCACAATTGCGCACCGAGAACGCGATATGAGTTCGGCCGCGCAAGCTGCGGCAAGCCTGCCGCGCACTTATCTCTTTGTTCCGGGCAATCGGCCCGACCGCTTCGGCAAGGCACTCGCTTCCGGCACGGACGCCATCGTCCTCGACCTGGAAGATGCCGTCGCGCCGCAAGACAAGGCGGCGGCACGCGAGGCTGTCACCACCTGGTGCCAGACGACCCGTTTCGATGCTGGTCGCGTCGTGGTGCGCATCAACGACGAATCGACCGAGTGGTTCGAAGAGGACCTCGACCTGATCCATGCTGTGGGATTGCATGCTGTCATGCTGCCCAAGAGCGAACTGGCGAGCCATGTGATGCGCGTCCTCGCCGTGCTGCCGGAGTCGGGCTTCGTCATTCCTATCATCGAATCCGCACGCGGATTGCTGAACGTGGATGCGATTGCTGTAGCGCACGGCGTGCAGCGCCTGGCATTCGGCACGCTCGACTATGCAGCCGATCTCGACCTGTCCGGCGACGCCCGCGGCCTGCTCTACCCAGCCTGCCGCATGGCGCTCGCCTCCCGCGTAGCAGGGCTGGCATCACCGGTCGCGGGGGTGACACCGGACCTGGGTAACGAAGACGTTCTGCTGAGCGACCTCGCAATGGCGCGCGCGTGTGGCTTCGGTGCGAAGCTATGCATCCACCCGAACCAGGTCGGCGCCATCCATCGCGCGCTGGCGCCAACGGCGGCCGAGCTCGACTGGGCAGAGCGCGTCGTT
>DASVLM010000106.1:0-5211 GCA_036384875.1 Noviherbaspirillum sp. | reverse complement strand
TTTTATATCAACATTTTATGTTGATATCGTGGTTGACGGTTGCAAATTGCATCCTGTTGATAAAGCGCCAAGGTGAGAAATGGAGCAGATAGGAATTCTCGTTGCCGTAGTTTCGATAGTCGGCTACGTATTGTGGGCAATCCTTTTTCACAAGTCTTTCGATCAAAGAATTGAGGAAATAAACCAGGAGTCAGGCTGCAACTTTTCAAGCAAGCTGTACTTAGGTACTTCCGCAGTAGGATTCTTGTTCGACAATACCAACAAAAAGATATGCTTGTGGGGCGGGCGAAAGCCGGAGATTTTCGACTATAGCTATATCCGCTCCTGGGAATTGCACTGGTTTTCGCGCCCTGGTCCGGAGTTCGCCAAATATTCGAATATTTATTTCTCGTTCCTCACTACCGACCTGGCAAGACCGATCATCAAGATTCCTCAGCTTAGCAAAGCCAGGGCGGACGAATGGAATGCCAGACTCGAGATTCTTTTTGCTTAAGATGGAAGGCGCCTCGGAATCGACCTGGATTGGTGGATTGCCATCGATGACGATGCATTTGGAAGGACTACTGAATACCGAGACTATTTGGTGAAAACCAACGGCGCCACAGGCCTGTCCGACCAGGTTGCGCAACAGACGCTGCGCCTTATGTTGGCGAGATTTGAGCCATAAGGAGCGGGAGTGAAGGCCCAAATCGCGTCGCAGCTGCATTGAGAAATGACCCATCGAGTTCACCCCGGACATGGGATTATCGACCTAGTACCCCTGGTGGACCAGTGTGTCCTAGCAGGTGAAGTCCATGCTGCCGACAATGCGCCCCTGGCCAGCGAAAACTAGCCCGTACCGTTGAGATATGCCGTCGGCAATCACGAGTTCTGCCGGAACGATTACTTCGACGCCTGCAAGAGGCTGGAAAACCATGGCTGACTATGTCATCCACATGGAGGTAAGCGATCCAGCGCGGATTGAGTTGAACAATCGACCAGCAACTTACCCTAGGGACTTGATATGAATGCACTTGCCAAACTCATCAAGACATATCCCAATATGTTCAATGATCAAGCAATTGCTGGATCTTGGCTGCCTGCCGGTTGACTGGGACTCGTTACCGATTTGTGCCACACCCTGCAGGTCGGGTTGCAGGCGGGGGAAGAAGTGGCGATTGAACAAATCAAGCCGAAATTCGGCAGCCTGCGGTTCTACGCACGCTGCCCGTCCAGATTAAGGCCGCTGATCCAGGTGGCGGAAGAAGACAGCTTGTCAATCTGCACGGAATGTGGGAAGTCTGCCGAGCAGGTTCTAGTTGACGATATTGTGTTTACGCTATGTGCAGAGCACGCTGAGAAGCGCCGGCATAGGCGCTAACGAGAGCGGTTGATGAAAATCCAAATTGCATCCGACTTGCACCTTGAGTTCCTGCCGGAGCGTATTCGGCGCGCCGGGCCGGTGCCCACGATAGCGCCAGCCCAAGATGCAGATGTCCTGGTGCTGGCCGGCGATATCGCGAAGAAGACGAATGCGCTAAAGGCGTTTGCTGGCTGGCCTGTGCCGGTTGTATACGTCTACGGCAACCACGAAATGTATGGCCAGCACTTGCCCCAGCATGTGGAGCACCTTCGAAAAGAGGCAAAGGCCAGCGGAATTCATTTCCTTGAGCGTGACGCCGTAGAGCTTACTGGTGTGCGGTTCCTGGGCTGCGCCCTATGGACCGATTTCGAGCTTTTCGGCGATGCGCCAGCGGCGATGGAAATGGCCGGTAAGTCGATGAACGACTATCGAGCAATCAAAACACATTATCGGCTCTTGCAGCCGATCGACACCCGAAATCTTCATCGGACATCGCGTGCCTGGTTAGAAGAAGAGTTGGCCAAACCGTTTGCCGGCAAGACCGTGGTGGTGACACATATGGGGCCACACCGGCAATCATTGCCTGCTGAGTATCAGGACGACATCCTTTCAGCGAGCTACGTTTCCGACCTGTCCTTGCTCATGGGATCGGCGGCACTATGGATCCATGGACACGTGCATGCAAGCGTCGACTTCACCCTTGCCGGTACCCGGGTGCTGGCAAATCCCCGTGGCTATCCGATGAACATGCCGAAGGCGCTGGAAGATGTGAGGTGGGAAAACGAGACCTTTGATCCTGCGCTAGTGGTGGAGGTGTGAGAATAGCAGCATGAACATTTTACTGAAGCACAACAATCAGCCGCTAACCGATCTAGACATCGAGTTCGATATCGACGCCGAGCAGCGCCTGGTTACTGTACGTCTCGATCATTTCGACTCACACTTGCTCATCGCGTTCTGTCGTAACGTACTCGAGCCGGCTGGTGTGCGCGTGATCGATAACATCTCCTATCGGGTGACTGGGGTGACACCGATCGAAGTTCGGTATGGCTTGAGAGTTCAGGTGTTCGGGACAACTTTGCAAGCACAGATTGCGCAGGTCAATGAGCACGAATGCACCGTACACTTGTCAGGTAGCGCTATTTAAGAAAATACCGCTATTTAAGAAAAACGTAACGCTGATGGCCGATTCCGACGAAATGGTGAATCACGTCACATAAAAAGATTGCTAGCAACACGGTTTGTTCTGGTTAAGGCAATATTCACTTTGGAAATTTTTAAAGTGATTCTCGGAACTGTCATGGACATGAACAAATTGCAAACCGCCCAGAAGGTACGTGAAATAATTTTCCCGGGAAACGATGGCCAACCTTGTGTTGCGCAATACGGGATTGCTTTTGACCGTGAATCGATTGCGAGAGCGGAGATTGTTGTTGTGCAATCTCATGAGATGAGAGGAACCTCACTCTGGAATACTGATGAAGGACGCAACAACGTTCTCAATCGAATTCTCAGTCATGACCTACAAGGCGTCCGCGTAGAGTTCATCGGTTTTACCTGCGTGTTTGATGCTAACGACGGATTGCACGCGATTCGCTTTCCAATTCACTTGGACTACAAGGACTTTATTGATCAGGGAAATCCGGTCAAGTTTGAGCGGATAGCGCCACGCAGCTTAATTGAACGATGCCTGACGTGGATTGGCAGAGGACCAGTTGAAACCTCTTGGTGGTCTGGACATGTAAAGGCTGGTTGTGCTCGTGTGTTTGTCGAGTTTGAAGAGCGAGTTCATCTACCCACTTCTAAAGTAGCCTTGCTTTTGGATGCGATTGGGTATGACCGCACCGAGGCTGCGTTAAAGCGCGCATAGGAAGGTATCTCTCCAACGTCCGCATCTTTTCAATGCGTTGGGGCGCGTAGCAGCCCGCGTCGCAATTTTCGCCGTAGTTTCTGTGTTCATCGCGTACGACATCGAACTACCGTCCGCCATTGTCGTGCTCGCGGCGGAAGGGATAGTTGCTGCTCTCTCGCGTAAGCGTCAGACACTTGGTGATATCGTTGGACGAACCGTTGTCATTCGGAGGGCCACCGATGAACGTGTTATCTAATCCATCACATCATTGGACACTGACGTGCAGGCACGCGGGTCAACACGGCGTTGAACGGCAGCTGCCGAGAAACATGACCGGCGGCAATGGATCGTCGGTTCCCGTTCGCAGCCAATAGACGAAAGTCTGGATATTTGAGGTAAGCAGCAGGTATCCGCCAAGAGTTAAGGCCAATACAATGCCGCGCCATGGTCGCTCGACGTGATAAGGATGAAGGTTTTATGATTGCCCAGACGACATCTCAATATGTTGCCTGTGCCAGAGGAGCCTGACGATGCAGAGCTTTCTAATCTGGACCGGTGGCTCATGCGTGCGGCAACAGCATCCGGCTCAGAAGCTCAGAAATAGATGGGAGATGACGATGCTGCCGTGGGCGGGCGCCTTCCCGGCGGGGCGCTTGTGCTCGGTGTCGAACTCGGCGTCGCTGAAGGAAGCCGGGCTACGCACGAATTTACCTGCGGGGTTTGCCACCATGCAAAGAGCCACCTGAGCTGCCGCTGACGACAGGTAGTTTTTCATCACCGGTACACAGTCGGGCGTTGATTTCAGCAGCATGCCGGCCATCAACGCAACCGGCTGGCCGACGCTGTAGTCGCCCGTCACAAACCGCTCCATGCCCTCGGCGCCGGTGTAGGCGTCGCGACGGGTCTTAGTGTGGTCGATCTTCTTAAACTCGAACACCAGTCGCAACGCCGGTTGCTGCCGGTCCGAAAAATACTGGATGTCCGTCCGGCGCCGTTTCACCACCTTGAGGCCGCCCGTCGGCGAACGCTCGATGGATCCCAGCCGGTCCTCATAGCTCCAGTTGCCCGTGAGACCCGCACCGGCCTTCGCGGTCCGGATGTACTCACCTAGCAGTTCCGTGAGTGCGTGTTCCTTTTCCTTTCCGTGAAAGGTCTGAGCGCTGTCCCTTGCCAGTTCCCGCCACGCCTCACAGAGTACCTGAACCACCTTCTTCGCATCGCTCTTGCCAAATGCGCGTTGCCAGTCATTGAGGGTTTTCGTTTGCATTGTGGAGATGGATCAGCCGTTGCCTGTTGTCGCCGATACGATTCGCGCCGCATCGCGACGGGCTTGCCGACGCAGCCACAAGCGCTGCGCTACCGGTTTAATCAGATACGCCGTATTGCCCGAGACGATCAGGGTGTCGGGAACGAAGTGCATGCGCTCCTGCAGCTCGACTGTCAGCAACTCCGCCTCTTTAAGCTCGTGCAGAATGGCGTCGACCACACGGTTGGCCTGTTGGCCGGTCGGCTTGGACTCAGCTTTTTTGTGCAGATTCACCTGAGCAACGGCTAGCGCGCCTGTGTGCCGTACGTCGGTGTAGTACACGTTGACGTCAAAGCTGCCTTCGCCGTCGGTCGCATCCCGCCAGGCGTTCAGCTCGTTCTGCAACGCCTTGGCGTAGTGCTTGGCCACGGCATCCGACACACGCTCCATCGCGAGCTCGTAGACGCGCGACATGCCATACGGCCGCGTGGCGGGAAGAATCACGTCGACCGTCTCCTTGACTATGGCCTGGGCATCGCGAGGAAGGGCAAAGTAGTCTTTGATTAGTTGTTCGACCTTTGCCCGCGACTCGTCCCAGGCGTCAGGCCGCGCGAAGTCGTCAAACTGCTCCAGCCACCTGGAGATTTCCGCAACCTCGCCCACAATCTGCCGCGCCTTGGCTGGGTCAGCATGTCGTTCTGGCGGGTAGAACGGAAACTGCTCGATGTCCTTTAGCGACACTCGGTCGCGATCACTCAAAAGCTGATAAAC